>WAON01000281.1 GCA_015521265.1 Desulfurococcales archaeon | reverse complement strand
TGTGTATAAGAGACAGGATTATTATTTCGGGTTTCTCCCTATTAGCTATAGTAATGATCTTGTCTGCTATTTCTTCAATATATTTTTCAAGGTTTCTTTCATAAGCTTCAGGTTCTCTTTTACCCCCCAGTGACGAGTAGCTACTGTATACATCTCTTAATCCTTGCTCTCCTAGTAGTTTTATAGAAGCTTCATCATAGTCTAGGGCTACGAGTAGTATCCGGCCTGGTAGTTTGGATGCTTTTTCAAGTCTCTTCACGATGTGGAGCGGCCATTCCTCCTTAATTATTACTAGGGGTCTACCAGTCTCGATATTTATTGTATGATGATGGCCTTTAACCCCGAACTTCTCCGGTCCTTCAATAACTACTCCCCTAATACGCAGTCTTTCCGTGAATGGCTGGAATTCTAGTGTTTTCACCTTGATGGTAAGTGTCATTGGGATTCTTCTACTACTACCTCCCCTATCGCCTTTAATCTCCCTAGTTGTTTGAGCTCTAACAGTATCGCCTGGCTTTATAATATTGTACAGTATCCATAAATCATCCTGGTTTTCCGGGACTATTTTGACATAGCCTTTCTTAAAGTCTTTCTCCAAGATCTTCAATTCTACCTCAACAATTTTCCGTTTTCTAAATATAATTTATGAGGGATGATAAACCATAATTATTAATGGGTGGAGTAATGGAACTGGAATTTTACTTGCTAGATAACACTTATGAAGTCGTTGGCGGCGAGCCCCACGTTATCATATGGGGTATTACTCGAGACGGACGTCGAGTATTATTGAGGGATAGAAGGTTTAGACCATATTTCTATACTATACTTGATGAAAACACTGATGTTGATGAAATTTTTAAGCGTATTAGGCATTTAAGCGATCCTAAGTCTCCAATTATAGGGATCGAGCCTTTAGCTAAGAAGTTCTTCGGTAAACCTGTTAAAGCATTGAAAATAACAACCGTTATCCCGGAGTATGTCAGGAAATACCGCGACAAGGTTAGGGAAATCCCTGGAGTAGTAGAGGTTGTAGAAGCTGATATTAGGTTTAGTATGAGGTACCTCATAGACCACGACTTAAAACCTTGTGGTTGGCATATAGCTGTGGTTAGAGAAGTCCCGAAGAAGCCTGTATATCGTGTTGATGCCGAATACGAGGTTGTTGGGGATATAAAGAGTCTCGAGGATGCATCGCAGCCGAATTTGAGGGTTACGGCTTTCGATATTGAAGTATATACACCATCTGGGACACCTAAACCAGAGAGGGATCCTGTAATTATTATTGGCGTAATGGATAATTTTGCTGGTGAAGTTATCCAGTTTAAAGCGGAGGATAAGAATGATCAGAAGGTTATAGGTGAATTTATTGATTACATGAAAAACTTCGATCCCGATATTGTTATTGGATATAATAGTAATGGTTTCGACTGGCCCTACCTAGTTAATAGGAGTAAGCATTTAGGGCTGAAACTTGATGTTGGGCGGAGGATAGGATCGATTCCTAGGACAAGTACTTATGGACACATAAGTATAGCTGGGAGATTAAACGTAGACCTATATGATTTCGCAGAAGAGATCCCGGAGGTTAAAGTTAAGACTCTGGAAAATGTAGCCGATTACCTAGGAGTTATGAGAAAAGATGAAAGGGTTCTAATTGATTATGTAGATATTCCGAAATACTGGGATGACCCATCGAAACGGAAAGTATTATTAAAGTATAATGAAGACGACGTTGTATCAACTTATGGGTTAGGGGAAAAGTTCCTGCCCTTCGCTATCCAATTGTCCAATATTACAGGGCTACCCCTAGACCAGGTTGGAGCTGCTAGTGTAGGTTTTAGGCTTGAATGGTACCTTATGCGAGAAGCTTATAGATACGGAGAGCTTGTCCCGAACCGTGTTGAGAGACCCTACGAGTCCTATCGTGGAGCAGTTGTCTTAAAACCCGTTAAGGGGATTCATGAATCGATAGCAGTACTTGACTTTTCAAGTATGTATCCAAATATTATGATTAAGTACAATGTTGGCCCTGACACTATAGTTCGCGGTAAAAAATGTGATCCCGAGAAACATAATATTGCTCCCGAGGTAGGGCATTGTTTCCGTAAGGAACCTGAAGGATTCTTTAAACGTGTACTCCGCACACTGCTTATTGTTAGGAAGAAGCTTAAATCGGAGATGAAAAAATATCCTCCTACGAGCTACGAGTATAGGGTACTTAATGAGAGGCAGAAGGCGGTTAAAGTCCTTGCGAACGCTACATATGGATATATGGGATGGGTTGGAGCTAGATGGTATTGTAGGGAGTGTGCAGAAGCAGTAACTGCTTGGGGTAGGCAAACTATTAAGACTGCTATAAGGATGGCTGAAGAACTAGGATTGAAAGTAATTTATGGGGATACTGACTCGTTATTCGTTACATATGATAAGGAAAAAGTTGAAAAATTGATCAAGCGTATTGAGGAAGAATTAGGTTTTGAGATTAAGATCGATAAGATCTATAGACGAGTATTCTTCACTGAAGCCAAGAAGAGATATGTAGGGTTATTAGAGGATGGTAGGATCGATATTGTAGGTTTCGAAGCTGTGAGAGGGGATTGGGCTGAAATTGCTAAGGAGGTGCAGGAGAAGATCACGGAGATCCTTTTAAAGGAGAGATCAGTAGATAAAGCCGTGGAATATGTCCGTAAAGTTGTAGCAGATCTAAAGGCTGGTAAGATACCGCTAGATAAACTCGTTATATGGAAAACACTGAGTAAAAGACCGGAAGAATACACTGTAGATGCCCCCCATGTAGTAGCTGCACGTAAGCTAATTAGAGCTGGGATAAAAGTCAGTGTTAACGACAAGATCGGATATGTGATCGTCAAAGGCGGCGGAAAAGTCTCAAGCAGGGCTGAACCATATATGTTCGTTAAAGATACAAAGATAATTGATCCGGAATACTATATAGATCACCAAATAATACCC
>WAON01000280.1 GCA_015521265.1 Desulfurococcales archaeon | reverse complement strand
ATACAGTATATCCGTCCCCATGTATAAAGCCTATGAGATACCCAAGCTCGGGTGTGATCTTATCTATGAGTAGGGCTTCAGACTTATTCTTCCGGGAGTATTTAATTATTTTATGCCTCCAGCCTTCATACTCACCACTCTGTTTTAATACTTGCCGTAGTAAGCCGACATTTACGTATAGCTTGCCTCTAGATGTATAAATTTTCCCGCCGAATGTTTTTCTGAGTTTATTCATGCTTCCATACAGTTTTCGTATTGTGTTAAAGAAATCATTCTTTGTATCACCTTCTAATACTGCTGTCCATTCATCCGGTATTATGTCGAGAATATAGATATCGTTGTTGTGTCCCGGTATTTTTTGTATTGAAAGTACTTTATCCCCCTTCTTAAATTCAATGGCTTGTTTCCATTCAAGAGTATCCCCGTCTACGAGTAAGTGGTCGGGCGTTACTATGAGTTCGTAACCGCTCTCGAACAATAATTTTACGAGTTTACCACGCCATTGTTTTCTCCTTATAACTGTTGATACTGCCTCTTTTGATCTAAGGTTTTTGAGGTCTATACCGATTATTTTGTTCCTTACATAGTTGAGTTCTACCGGTTCCCCATTCGACGTTGCCTTAACTACGGCATCCTCCCTGAAAAGGTCTTCTATTCTTACATACTCATTATTAACGAGTATACGAGTATTAGGGTGGAGACAAGCGATCCCGCCATCGGCTATTACTAGGGCGCCGGCTTCTAGGTAGTATTCTCCGGTTGCTTTATCTCTTAGTACTGAGGCTGTTAATCCCGCTGCTGATGATCCCTTGCCGCTAGTGTAGATTCCCCGCGGCGCTATTCGGGCAGTGTATTGTAGTAGTTGCGACTTCGCTGTTCCGGGGTCTCCGACTAGTAGGACATGTATGTCTCCACGTATCCTTGTACCATCTGGTAATGGCTTGGGGACTCCGCCGAAGAGTTGGAGGGCTATTGCTTCCTTTACATCCCAGTGCCCATATATTGAGGGGGCTATGCTTGCAATTATCTTCTCCCTAACCCATGGATCCCTGCTCATCTCCTTGATCTTTTCCTCATCCTCCCTTGTGATCTCGATCTCCTCTAGAACCTTCTGCTGTACATCTATGAAATTAGCATCAATATAGAAAGTGAACACTGATTTACCGCTAGCCTTCTGTGCAGAAGCTGTAGTCATTACGCGTAAGATACCAGTTATTACGACTCTATCGCCAGGCCTAGCAGTATCAACTAAATCGCCAGTAAGCACTACCTCGATACTCCTAGGTATCTGCCCTGGAGGTATTTCTTCGGGTTTTTCCTGTACAACTATCTTCTGCCAATCAATGAATTTGGATTTGTGTAGTAGTAGCTGGAACTTGCCTCCTTTTCCACAACGAGGGCATTGCGTTGGCTTCTCGATCCTCTCCCCCATCTCTCCTACTTCAGGATAGTCGAATTCAGCCATACATTCCGGGTCTAGGTGTAGGTATCTAGCTTTCACTAGTTTAGCTCCAACTTTTGTTAGCCTCGTAAGTATTCCTTCTACTGCAACCATTTTACCTATGTAGTCGCTTGTCAATTCCCTGATCTTCACTAGTCTAGATAGATTCCTGAATCTAGGATAGAATTTCTCTATTGACTCTGCATAGTCTGGGTTTTCCTTCATTAGTAGTTCCTTGATTGCTTTGCTTGCAGCTTCTATAGCGAGATCTGGCTGGTCTTCTATTGCGTGGGCTAATTGTCGATCGTAGAGTGTAATGTCCGGGAAATCTATTATTAGGCTTTTCTGGTTCATTATAGCCATTTGCATTAATCTTTCACGGTATTTAAAACTCCTCGTCCTCCTATCCATATAGTCCCATAGAAACTTCTTAAATCTATTAACGAGGTCTAATGCTTCAACTACCTCTGCTTCAGACAAAACATTACACCACGGAGCCCTAATAGATTAATTAGAAAACTATGCTTCGAATCTAATCCCCCGCTTTTTCTATTCCTAGATTCTTTTTCCATTCTTTTAAAGCGCTTCGCATTAATCCGAACAATAATTTTTCCTCCTCACTCATCTTTTCAACAAGATCCTGTGGTATCTCAATAATGTTTAACAGGTTCATAAGTTTCCTAATCCTAATCCTCATCAATGTACTATATAGATCCGTAAACTTACGGTATTCATCGTATAATTCGAGCGAGGGCTTAGTCCTAAGCTTTTCCTCCATACTACGAAGCTTCATGAGGATTAAGCTGTAAATAAAGGGTTTAAGCTTGACGAGCTGCTGCCTGCTGAGAGTCGCTTCTTCATTATACACTATACCGGAGAGATCTTCAAGAGTTATATCATCATCTTTAATCCTAACCAGCCCATTCTCAGCTAGTCTATAAGCTATCCTCCTAGGCAAAACATATTCAGCACCACGTATAAGCTCGATAAAACCCTCCGTTGTAAAAACCCGTGGAACATCACCTATAACCTCAACCCGGACTTCATCCTCCATAAAATCCCTCTCTAAAAACTCGAATAACAATTTCAAGAAGGGCTTAATCATTGAAACCTCCGACATGAATACTACTCATCTCCCTATAGGGGTTTGAAAACCCATATTATTTATGAATCCAAGTATACTAAATAAGGGTTCTAACCCTCTGTTGAAGCGGTGTATTAGGTATGAGTTCGAGGGAAGCACTTGCAGAGCTGTTATGGGCTGAGAAGTATAGGCCTAGGACACTCGATGAGATGGTTGATCAAAAAGAGGTTGTTGAAAGACTTAAACGATTCGTTAAGGAGAAGAATATGCCCCACTTATTATTCGCCGGGCCCCCGGGTACTGGTAAGACTACTGCAGCCCACTGCTTAGCCCACGACTTATTCGGTGAAAACTATAGGCAGTACATGCTTGAATTAAACGCGTCGGATGAGCGTGGAATAGATGTTATTAGGAGTAAGGTAAAGGAATTCGCTAGGACACGTGTAGCTGCAAATATTCCTTTCAAGATAGTATTACTAGATGAAGCCGATAACATGACTGCAGATGCACAGCAAGCTCTCCGTAGACTTATGGAGATGTATACTGCAACTACGAGGTTTATACTAATAGCAAACTATCCAAGCAAGATAATCGAACCCATACAGAGCAGATGCGCCGTATTCAGGTTTACACCACTACCAAAAGACGACTTAATAGGCAGGCTGAAATGGATCTGTGAAAGGGAGAAAGTCGAGTTCGACGAGGATGCACTCGAAGCTATATATGAGATTGCTGAGGGTGATATGAGGAGGGCTATAAACATCCTACAGGCAGCAGCCGCGCTCGGCAGGGTTACCGTTGAATCCGTGTATAAAGTCGTAGGGTTAGCTCATCCTCGAGAAATTAGGCAGATGATACAATTAGCCCTAGCAGGAAACTTCACCGATGCACGTGGAAAACTAAGAGAACTAATGATCAACTACGGGCTCAGCGGTTTAGACGTTATAAAACAGATTCACAGAGAAGTATTCAGCCAAGAAATAAAAATACCCGACGAGTATAAGTTGATAATAGCTGATCTAGCAGGTGAGATACAGTTTAGACTAGTTGAAGGGGCAGACGATGAAATACAGCTCAACGCCTTCCTCGCTAGGCTCGCATACATCGGGAGGAAACTAAGGGGCTGAGGCAGATAGTTTTTGCCTAGGAAAATCCCCTGGATCATAAAGTATAGGCCCAGGAAAATAGGAGACGTAGTTAACCAGGATAATGCTAAGAAACAGTTTACACAATGGCTTGAATCATGGCTTAAGGGAAAACCCATCAAGAAAGCCGCACTACTATACGGCCCAGCGGGCTGCGGCAAGACAAGCCTCGTGGAGGCAGCGGCACATGAGTATGGCTTAGAACTCGTTGAGATGAATGCTAGCGATTTCAGGCGGAGGCAGGATATTAAGAGAATTGCTGAAACAGCTGCTAAGATGAGGAGTCTTTTTGCTAGGGGAAAAATCATCCTACTAGATGAAGTGGATGGAATAAGCGGTACAGCTGATCGGGGTGCGATCGATGCGATACTCGAATTGATAAAGACTACTAGGTATCCAATCGTTATGACCGCTAATAACCCATGGGATCAGAAACTACGCCCCCTCAGAGACGCTGCTTTAATGATAGCTTTTAAGAGGTTAACGGATAGACACGTAATAACAGTATTGAAGAGGATTTGTGAATACGAGAAACTAGAGTGTGAGGATAAAGCATTGTACGAGATTGCTAAGAGGAGCGAGGGAGATCTCAGAAGCGCTATAAACGATCTCCAAGCTATCGCAGAGGGGTATGGAAGGGTAACTCACAGCCTGGTCCGTGCACTTAGTAGTTATAGGAACCGCGAATACTCACCCTTCGAAGCACTGCAGAAAATGTTTAATGCAAAATATATCTTCCAAGCGAAAATGGCTATATCTCAGGCAAACATAGATTATGACACAATGATGATCTGGATTAACGAGCATATTCCAACATACTATGAAGACCCAGAAGAGATCGCGAGGGCTTTCGACGCACTCAGCAGGGCAGACGTTTACATGGGGAGGATTAGGAGGAGTGGAGCATGGGATCTTCTCAGCTACGTATTCGACATGATGGGGCCCGGTGTAGCTTTTGCCCGTAGAGTCTACAGGTATAGGTGGAAGGCTTTCAGGTCGCCTCAGAGGCTCCAGCTCTTAGCCCATACTAAGAGGAGTAGGGAGGTACGGGAGGGTATTGCACGTGCGCTAGCGCCTAGACTCGCTACTAGTCGCTCAACGGTTAAATCTGAGGTTATACCTTATCTCAAAATAATATTCATGAATAATCCCAGGTATGCGGCTAGGATTGCATTAGGTTATAATTTGACTGATGAAATGGTTAAATGGCTTGCCGGTCATAAGGCTAGGGAGGTTTTAATGTATATGGAGAAGCTTAGTAGGAAGCATTAGGGTTTTTGCTTTCTAAGCCTGAATAATCTAAGTCTTCCAAACCTCCTCTCTTCTACTACACCATCCTCGAGTAGCCTTGTTAAATGCCTCATTAATACACGGTAGTGTAGTCCGGTTAGTCTTGCTAGCCTCGTAGCATTTAGTTCTCCATAAATCCTCAATACTTCTATGATCTTATCCCTAGCATCCCCCATAAACCCTACCTCCTAGTTATTCCAAGCCTCCTATTAACTAGGTCTTCAATATACTTCTCTAATAGGTCTAGGGGGCCGTAATGTGTGCTTATCAGCGTAGTCCTACCTCTTTGCCCTTTACCACTAGTTCTAGCGACAATTATCCCTGCCTTCTTAAGGTTCATAACGTACTCGTAGAGCTGGGTATGCCTCCTAGGTTTTTCCCCGAGCATTTCACAGAGCATTTCGTATTCTTTCTCGACGTCGCCCATTTTAACGTAGGGTTGACCGGTTTGTCTTAGGAGCCTCGCGACCGCCCATAAAACTAGCAGTTCATGCAGGGGACTGTATAGTATGGCTTCCGATATATTAATGATCTCCCTGCTAGTCTTCATAATAGCCGCACGCACGTGTTCCAAGGTTATCTTATCACTACCCTCATTCTCCGCTGCAACACCTGCTAGTGTAAGTATCTCGATAGCGTGTCTAGCATTACCATTACCACCCTTATCGCTGCCCTCATAATCAGCTATAAATTTCAATACTTCATCGGAAACAACTCCTTCGTAGAAGGCTTCCTCAGCCCTATACTTCAAGATATCGAATAATTCCTTACTAGTATAGGGTTTAAGATTGATCATGTGTCTCAACAGGTAGCTCTCGGTGACAGGGTCTAAGAGGCTCAGCGTTGAAGTGTCTAGGGATATGAAGATAAAGTTAAGCCTCTTAACATCATACTGTACACCATCATAGGTTCTAACGATAAAATATACTGCATCACTACCAGCTATTTGTGCAAAATACTGGAATTCGTCAAGTGTTATTATTGCATAAATATTCCTCTCATCAAGGTATCCTAGTATAGCATCATAGATTTCCTTAACTGATAACCCTCGAGACGGTATGTTAATGCCCAGCTGCAACGCTATATCTGATACGACATTGTGTAATGATCTATTACGGTGACAATTAACGTGGACATAGGCAACATTAACCCCTTTCTCCCTAGCCTTCCTAGTAAATACTTGGCCGAAAACCCTAGCGGTTACAGTTTTACCTGTACCAACGGCTCCAGTGATCAATATTTTCTGGGAGAAGCTGCCGGGGCTAGTAATTAAGTGTTTAAAACTTGATGCAAGCATCCTTAGTTCTTCTTCCCTATGTGGTAGTTTATGCGGTACATACTCGGGTGCTAGGCTTTCCCTACTCTTAAATATCGTAGGCTTACGTAGTTCTTCTTCAATAATCTCCCATGTATCAAGTGGATCGCTGTACAATTCCGGCACCCAAATACTTTCATTATACTACTTACCTTTATAAAGCGAACAGCAGTATCTATACTAAGCTACAATCTCCTATTCCAGTATAGAATACGTCATCAATAACCTCTACGAATAAGCACTTCCTACTACGAGGATCGTGGATCACGCCTATCTCCCTTAGAGCCTCTTTAATCCTAACCCAATACTCCCTACTCTTGCCTCTAACTCCACGAATCCTAAGCTTAACCTTAACCCTGCTAAATCCTTTTACAAGGTTTTGAATTACTAGTAGTAGTTCCTCGAAACTATTAGTTGTATAATATACCGGGATTATGTTCGCAACAAAGCCATATTCATAATTCTTCACATGCTTATACGCTTTAACAGGATCAATCCTCGAGTAAACAATTAATAATGCTGAATACCTAGTCTTCGCTATCCTTAATTCCGGGTCTAGATGAAATAAAACATTACCGATCTCGCTTTCACACCATTCTTCATTACCCGGCTTACAAGTTACTATGAGAACTGGTTTCAAGACTCAAACTCCTTCGATAAATCCTTCAAAGCATCGGGTTCAACTGCTAACAGTAGGGAGTCGTCCTTAACTAATACGAGGTTATCCCTTGGGAATAAGGCTTTATCACCCCTAAATACTAGTAGCGGGTAAGCTTTATCCCAGTCAACCGGTAGTTCTGAAACTTTCTTACCGTCAAATCTTTCATCGATCTTAACCGTGTATAGCCTGATGTTTCCGCGGAATAGTGTTGATATACTGTGGAGATCAACGCCTTTAAGCAGGGATAACGCGTGTAGCGTCACGAGTCTTCCCGGATTTATAATCTTTATGATCCCCATGTATACGAGTATATCGTTGTAAACGGGGTCATCGATCCTAACAATAATGTTTTCAAGCCCTAACTGTTTAGCAATTAATGCGACGAGTATGTTATCCCTATCGTTACCAGTCATAGCAACTAGTGCATCAGCTTCCTTAACACCAGCATCGATCAGTGTTTTAGGGTTAGCTGCATTAGCATTGATAACTAGGCAGTCTAGTTTTTCAGCTAGTTCTTCAGCCCTAGCCTTATCAGCTTCGATAATTACTACTTCATGCTTCTCCTGGATCAATGCATTAGCTAATTCTTCCCCGGCCGAGCCCCCTCCAGCTATTATGATCTTCAAATCCTATCCCTCAATGGGTATATTATGAGGTATATGTAGGGGATTATTTCAACCCTGCCCAGCAACATATCGATCATTAAAATAATTTTTAAATCAACCGGGAGAGCGGGCCCGGTTAAACCGGTGCTTAAACCGGTTGTTGCTAAAGCTGATGAAGACTCGAATAAACTGTTTGATAGGGTATAACCGTGGAGTGTGAAGATCCATGTTGATAGTAGTAGTACTATGATGTATAGCGTTATGAGTGATAATATACTCGTAATAGTACTGGGATCGATAGGTGCGTTATTAATTTTTAATGGTCTAATGGTTTTCGGCGGGTATAGTCTTGCTTTTATATTATGCAGCAGTGTTTTGAATAATACAATAATTCTTAACTGCTTTAATCCTCCACCAGTTGATCCTAGGCCTGCTCCGATAATCATTAGGATAGATAAAACTAGTTTACTGGAATCGCTCAGAGCACTACTATCTAATGCTGAATACCCGGTGGTTGAGAGTGCTGATACTGATTGAAATAGTGACGGCATAATGCCCTCATGATCCACGATCACTAGTGCGAGGAAGCCAACTATTAATATGATTGTGAAGGAATAGAGTTGTTTTTCACCGAGGATCTTCTTGATGTTTCCATGGTAGAGGTAATAGTACATGATTAATGGCTGTGCCGACACAAACATGCCTATAAATCCAGCGGTCATTAATATTGGAGTATTGAAAACCGGGATCGTTGAGAACCCGCCGGTGCTAATAGTTGTTAACGAATTAATTAATGCATCGAATAAGCTGAGGCCTGATGCGATATAGAATATTAGGTAGATTATCGTTAGTATGAGGTATATTTTTAATAGGACTCTAACTGCTGATAGGCTTAGAGGCTTGATCTTTGTTTTCCCTAGGTGGGCTGCATATATGTTGTAAGCTGATGATCCAGGTGATACTAGGAAGGATACTGTGAGGAGTGCAATTCCAAGCCCTCCTATCCATTGATAATATGATCTGAGGAAATGTACTCCAGGTGTTAATGCGGCTTGGTTTAAGCTTGATAATCCGGTGGTTGTTATTGCTGATATTCCTTCAAATAAGGAATTTAGGGGTTTATCATAGACTATGATGGGTATTCCAGCTATAAAACCTCCGAGTAGGAATGTTGCTGCTGTTAATACTAGTGCTTCTGTGAAGCCGATATCGCCGGGAGATGTTATCCTGGATAAGAGCTTGGCTGATACAAATAATACTAATCCCTCTAAACCAATTGCTAGGATGAATAATGGGTTTTCGCTTAGAATTATAGCTGTTATTAATGGTGGTATTGTAGAAATGCTCATAAGGTATAGTATGAGCTTAAAATAATACCCCGTAATCCTCCAACTCGTCAATTCAAAACCCCTAAATCATCATAGTGAGAAAAATTCTGGCTTTGCAACATACTTTATTATTTCATAAATATTTCTCAATTATATATGTGGAGATGGGGAGACGCGTTGCATGCAGGACCGCTTTTAAT
>WAON01000279.1 GCA_015521265.1 Desulfurococcales archaeon | reverse complement strand
GGTGAAAACTAATGGGTGAATCAAAGCCTAGGCCTAGGCCCCCACTACCCTATAATATGAGGGATGTAGTACTACCCGGAGACGCTGCCTGCCCTGGATGCCCTATACCTATGGGTTGGAAGGTTCTCTCAGCAGTGTTTGGGGAGAAGATGATCCTCGTAATACCTGCTAGTTGTTCCAGCGTAGTAGTAGGAGCTTACCCCGGTAACTCCCTGAAGGCTAGCGTTGTACACGTAGCATTTGCCTCAGCTGGAGCTGTTGCGAGCGGAATTACGGAGGCCCTCCGGAGGAGGGGGATTAACGATGTACAAGTAATAGCGTGGGCTGGTGATGGTGGTACAGCTGATATAGGAATGGCTTCACTAAGTGGAGCCGCTGAGCGTAACCATGACTACATATATATAATGTATGATAATGAAGCCTATATGAACACGGGCATCCAGAGATCATCCTCTACACCCTATGGTGCATGGACAACAACTACACCGATAATCGGGAAGACCGAGCATAAGAAGGATGTAGCAAAGATCATGATTGCACACGGAGTACCCTACGTTGCAACAGCTAGCGTAGCCTATCCACACGACTTCTACGCTAAGCTTCAGAGAGCTAGGAGGATACGTGGATTCAAATTCTTCCATTTACACGCACCATGCCCAGTCGGGTGGAGGTTTGATCCAAAGTATACTGCAAGGATCGCTAGGCTAGCTGTTGAAACAGGGCTCTGGATACTATACGAATACTATGATGGGAAACTTAGACTATCCGGGCCCAGCCGGCCCTACCTAGACCCATCTAAGCGTAAACCAGTCGAGGAATACTTAAAGCTTCAGGGCAGGTTTAAACGTTTAACACCGGAGAAGATCGAGGAGATCAAGAAATATGTTAAATGGAACTGGGAGTGGGTTAAGAGACACATGTAGAACCGGGCTTTCAAGAGCTTAGCTTGGAATAATTACTTCTTTTTAAGCTTCATATAGATCCTTGCAAAGACTAATAATAACATTAAAAGTAGTGCTACACCAGCTATCCCGAATACTAATGAGAATAGTGCTACTAGGAGTAGGAAGAACAATACTATTAAGGGCCCGAGGAAGGCGAAGATGAGGCCTAGTATGATAGCTTTCTTAATGCTCTTACCGATGAATAATCCAATAGCGAATCCAGTCATAAATAATAGTATTAGGATTGTAAGTGGATGTATTGTGGACGTATGCCTTCCCCACTTAATACTCTTATATTTTGTTTTATAATGTTTCCTGATAAAATCATTTTGGTTTAAATTGCTTTTCTCCCACGTTTTTAATCATTCTATACTCAGTTCCTTTGACTCTGAATCCATGCTTTATCAATTCTTCTAGTAGGGAGTTTTTCGATGAATCTACCGGTATTACTACTTCTAGAGTATTGTTTTTCAATAGTTCTTTTTTGAATACTCCTAGTAGTGCTTGTAGGGATTCCCGCGGCTTATGATAGGATACTGCTAAGTAGTCTACGACAACTTTTTCATCTGGTTCATACTCTATTAATCCACGGATCCTTCTATTCTTGTACACTATAATTGCTTCCTCGCTGTGCATCCTCTTATACAGTAATTTATCAACTGGTTCGGTTAGGCTGGACCACCATGTTGATGGTAGTGTTTTTATCCCTTCAACAACGCTACTACTCGCGTCTAGTACTCGATATGTATAGTTTCCTGGTAGTTCTGCCGTTATATTCTCCGGTTTTGCGGATAGTGTTAATACTACGCCGTTAATCCTATAACCGTGTTTTAGGTAGAAGCCTAGTGCTGGGATGTTATTGTTTTTAACGCTTAAATAGGTCTTTCTAACCTTTCTAAGAACTAGTTCTTCTTCTAATCTATCTAGTAGTATTCCGCCTAAACCCATACCCCTATACTCTGGGTGTACTGCTAGTGCATCTATATATGCGTTACCGCGGTGCTTGTATGCTAGGATGAACCCAACAACTCTTCCATCTTTTACAGCTACGCGTATAATTCTCCTCTTACTTCTAAGCTTTACGAGGTTGTAGTACCACTCGTATTCTTCGGGGTCTATTCCCGATAGGCTTTCTAGGTGTATTTTGAATATTGAATCGACATCTTCAATCCTA
>WAON01000278.1 GCA_015521265.1 Desulfurococcales archaeon | reverse complement strand
GGGTATAGAGTATATGATCACCCGGCTGCTTTAAAACCCACATTAGCCTACGCAATGCTATGGTTGTCGGGTACTAGGGATAAAGACGTTATTATCGATCCCATGTGTGGCGGGGGCACTATACCTATCGAAGCAGCCCTCATCCATGAAGAAGCAAAGATCTACTGTTACGATAAAGACCCCGAACATATCCGTGGTGCTAGATATAACGCTATCGCCGCCGGGGCTATCAATAGGATAAAGTTTGGCGTATGGGATGCTAGGAGGCTGCACGAGTTGAGGACTAGCTTCAACCATATAGTATTAAATCCCCCCTATGGTATAAGGTATGGAGATCCATACACGATCCGTAAACTGTACAGGGATTTCCTTGTATCAGCTTATCAAGCCCTTTCAAGTAATGGTAGATTAACTATGATCACTACCGAGTACTCCTTCGCTTGCCGTGTAGCTGAGAAAATAGGGTTCAGGATCGCTGAGTCGAGGACTGTTAAGCATGGGGGACTATACCCTAAGATCATAGTTTTCACGAAAGACTAGCTTCTAGCTGGGAGGGAATAAGGTTTAAAATACAATTACTAAATCCAATTAACCGAGGCACAGTTTAGGTATGCGTGTTTTATAGAGGTGTATTGGGAAATGCCGCTTAGACCAGCAAGGTGCTATACGCATTTCAGTGGACCACCATATACTAGGAAGGAGTACATACCAGGTATCCCGCAGCCTAAAATAGTTAAGTTTGAGATGGGAAACATACATGGAGACTATGATTACCGTGTAGAACTAGTAATGATCGAGGCTGGCCAGATAAGGCATAATGCGTTGGAAGCTGCACGTGTAATGGCTAACAAGTACTTATCGGTAAATGTCGGCGAAGATAACTACTTCTTAAAAGTAAGAGTATACCCCCACCATGTTTTAAGGGAGAATAAAATGATGGCTTTCGCAGGTGCTGATAGGCTCCAGGATGGTATGAGGCAGGCTTTCGGAAAACCGGTGGGAACTGCTGCAAGGGTTTACCAGGGTACTGTAGTAATGGAGGTTAGAGTTAGAAAGGAGCATATTCAGCATGCGAAAGAAGCATTGAGGAGAGCCGCATCTAAACTTCCACTACCAGCAAGAATAGTGTTCAAACCGTTAAAGCCCGGTTTAAAACCAGTCTAATACACCCAAACAGTTTTCGTCCCACTACGTTTCTAGCATCTATTCATGGTTAATCACTTAGTGTAGTACCCGTAAAATTTACCATCTCTATAATCTATCCATTATGCATGTGATGGATACATGGCTAGTACAGCTCCATGGTTTAGGGTTAGTAGGTTTTATGAAGTAGTTGATCCTACCAAGGGTATTATTCGATGCTTGATCTGTGAGAGGAAATGCGTTCTTCCAAAAAGTATCCACGGATTCTGCTATAACCACATAAATATTGATGGGAGACTATATGATATCTCATACGGTTTACTCAGTGCGTTAGAACCTAGACCTATAGAGATCAAGCCGTTATTCCATTATTATCCAAACAGTGTAGCTTTAACCTTCTCCGGATGGGGTTGTAACTTCCGCTGTCCATGGTGTCAAAACTATTTTCTGAGTTTCTCGAAGCCTAAACCGGAGCTGTCGATAAAGCTTAGCCCTGCAGAGCTTGTCTCAATAGCTAAGAAGTTGAAGCTACACGGATTATGCGCTAGCTTTAACGAGCCAACTATACATGCGGATTACCTAGTAGATCTGGGGGAGGAGGCTAAGGGTTCCGGACTATACTTAACGATGGTTACGAATGGATATATGACAACGTCTACACTTAAAGAATTCCTAAGAGTAGGATATACGGGTTTCAGTATAGATATTAAGGGTTGCCCGGAGACTTATAAGAGGTTTTTCGGAGCGGATCCATTGATAGTCTACCGTAATGCAAAATATATACTGGATAACAATGGCCATGTAGAAATTGTATACCTCGTAGTACCTAAAGCAAATGATTCCCAGGAATGCATTGATTGGGTGATAAACAAACACTTAGAGTACCTAGGAGAAGACGTACCATTACATATAAACAGGTACTACCCAGCACATAAGTACTATGAACCACCTACAAGTATAAAGCTCCTACTAGATATCTATGAGAAAGCTAGGAAAGCAGGGATAAAATACGTGTATGTAGGCAATATCGGAGACGAGGCATATGAAGCAACTAGGTGTCCTCGATGCGGTAAATTATTGATCCTAAGGAGGAATTACCGAGTAGTCAAGTGGAATCTCACACGGGACAATCGATGTCCGAGGTGTGGGGAAAAGATAAACATTTATGGAAAACCAATATTGAACTCGAATAGGACTTCTAAGTAGATAGATGCGAAAATCTTAATACTCCACGAAGAATAGTATTTCAAATACTGGAACCCAGTCTAATGGGCCCGTCGTCTAGCCTGGTTAGGACGCCGCCCTTACGAGCCACATTACGGGTTTGGGGTAAGACTGAGAAAGGCGGAGGTCCGGGGTTCAAGTCCCCGCGGGCCCACTAATCCTTACTTCCGAGCTATAATGGTGGCTTATATGAAGATCGATCCGGGCCCTCGGGATCCTAGTGGGTACTATATCGTATTAATTCCTAGAAAGCTATATGGTAGGATTAGGATTCGGGGAGAGCATACAGTTATGGATAATGGTGACGTATTGATTGTCAGGGTTAAGAGTAGGAGTGAAGCTGTTAGATTGTTGAAGATTATTAATGATCTTTCTAGATAAGCGCTTTCTCCCTAAACCCCTTCTTAAGCTCTTCAATAGGTAGCCCCGTGATTATGAGGGGTATTCCTTCAATAATCCCGATCCTAATGGCGAGGGGGTCGACTTTTTTAATACCGTGTAGGACTATTACGCTCGGCTTTACCGGTGATACACGTGTTGCAACCATTACGGATCTACCCCTAGTTATCCTTGTAAAAACTACTACTCGATCACTAGTAGCACCCATAACTCTTACAAACTCGTTAGCAGATATTGACTGTATTGTTAAAACGCTGTCGAGTATAGTGTATCCCTTGATCGGTCTATGCTCCGTTATACTAGTTAGAGGAACGCCTTTAACTATATCGACTAGTTCGTCGAGGCTTATGGGCTCTATGAATTCCCCGATATCAATTATTCCTTCAACATAGATGTTTAATAACCGGGCAATCCTACGCGTCGTGATCCAGTCGTTTTGCGAGTCATAGTCTAAAAGCACGTTTATGAATTTACGGATAAATCCCCTACCCGCAAGCCTCTTACCCCTCTCATAATCGCTAATAACGCTATACGAGACACCCATTAGCCTAGCTACATCCTTCTGCCCTAAACCGTAGAGCATACGCCATTTCTTAATACTAGCCCCGGGGTTCTCACTCCAGATAATGTCGCCAGCAATCCTCTTAGCCATATTTTCAACGACGTAATCCGGAATACTATCCAGAACATCATCACCTATAAATCACTAAGAATACATATACAGTCTACTATCCCCTTAGAATTTTACCTTAACACGTTAGGACAACCTATCACTCCATATATTACCGGGTAAAATAATAACTTATAATAGCTCGTACTGCTTCTTCGATAGTTTCTACTCGGTGTAGAAGATTATGAAAGAATACAAACTAGAGCTTTTAAAAGACCCATACACGTCTTGTAGAACTAAACCAGCTGCTAGGATAGCAGCTATAGCGTTACTGGAAATGAAAACTGGCGATACACTAGTAATAGAGGGTCTTGAAAGATTCTATCCTCTCGAGCGTATAAAGGAGATTGTTGAATCATCAGGTCTTATCGTTAGAACATTGGAAAGGAAAGGTGAACGATACATTATTAAAGCATACAAGCCTTAGCGGTGTATCAATTATGGGCTTCGACTGTAAGCGTATTAGAAAAGATTTCCCAGAGCTCAGTAATGGGGAGCTAGTATACCTCGATAGTGCTGCTTCATCGCTTAAACCCTTCAGCGTGATCAACGCGGTCAAATCATTTATGGAATCATCATATTCTAACGTTCACCGCGGAGTCTATGAAGTAGCATTAAAAGCAACTATGCTTTATGAAGAAGCACATGAAAAAGTAGCAGAGTTTCTTAAAACTAGTAGTAAACAAGTAGTCTTCACACCACAGGGGACTACGACTGCGCTGCATAGAGCGGCATTACTAATTTATCAAAATATCGATATCCCACAGGGGTCTACTATTCTGGTAACCGGTGATTCCCATAATTCAAACCTACTTCCATGGATAAGGCTAGCCCAATGGACAAAATCAAAAATCCGAATACTACCACTAAAACAAAACGGAATACCATACTGGGAAAGGATAAACGAATACATAGATGAAACAACAAGGATAATAGCAGTAACACATATCTCCAATGTTACAGGCTATAAAGCACCCCTAGAAGAAATAGTGGAAAATGCTAGGAAACACGGATCAATTATAGTCCTCGACGCGGCTCAAAGCATACCACATATACCAGTCGATCTATCAAAACTAGACGTAGATTTCGTAGCTTTTAGTAGTCATAAAATGCTTGGGCCCACGGGCCTTGGAGTATTATGGATCAATAATAGACTCATAGACAAACTAGAACCAGCCCTAGGAGGAGGTGGAACGGTAAAAGACGTAAAACCAGTAAACAATGAAATCAAACCATACTGGGATGAACCACCCTACAAGTTCGAGCCCGGGACACCTCCGATAATTGAAGCAGTTGGTTTGAAGACAGCAATAGAATACCTAGAAGATATCGGTATGGAAAAAGTTGCAAAGCATGAGGAAAAACTAGTAAAAGAAGCGATGGAAGCGTTAAGTAGGCGTAAAAGAGTAGAAATAATAGGATCAAATGATCCACGAGAACACAGGGGAATAATAACATTCACTATAAAAAACACAGATCCCGATGCTATTGGTTTAAAGCTTGGATCAATGAATATAGCAGTAAGAACCGGGACACACTGTGCAAACACTCTATATCATTACATAAAAAAGCCGAGAGGAGGTATAAGGATAAGCTTCTACATATACAATTGTATAGAAGATATAGAAAAACTCGATAAAGCACTAAATAAGCTGGAAATACAGTAGAATTAAACACCAAGAATAAAAATCCATTCTATGAAAAACCACCCGTATATCCGCTTGTCCCGGAG
>WAON01000277.1 GCA_015521265.1 Desulfurococcales archaeon | reverse complement strand
ACTCTATACCTCGGCTTACAAGCCGGATTATTAGGAATGGCTTATACTGGAGACTTATTCAACCTCTTCGTAATGCTGGAGGTAACGAGTATAGCTGCATATGGTTTAACAGCCTACATCCGCGAGCGCGGATATACGTTGAACGCAGCTATAAAGTATGGGTTGTTCGGAGCAGTTGGTTCAACAATATATTTCATAGCGGTAGTCTTGTTGTATAGCGGCCTAGGCACTCTTACAATGGCTGATGCCGCTAGCAGTAGTATGGGTTTAAGCTACTTCGCAGAGTCAACCGGTCTCGCAGTAGATCCTATACCAGTCTTAGTATTCTTTACAGGACTAGCTGTTTGGGCTTTCCTCATAGAATCCGCTATCTTCCCTCACCATTTCTGGCTTCCCGACGCTTATAGTAGTATGCCCCCAGTAGCAGCGGGTACTATGGCTGCTGTTGCGGAGGGTGTTGGAGCATACGTGATTATGAGGATCATGTATAGTGTAACGGGTGCTAGCTATGTAGAGTGGATTAAGGCCCTACTATTAATCCTCGGCTCATGCAATATTGTCTTTGGAGGATACTTGATGGCTACAGCTAACGAGCTTAAGAGGCTTATAGCTTACAGTACAATACTCGACATGGGCTATGTAGCCTTAGGGATAGGTATTGGATCACCAATAGCTCTTAGAGCAACACTATTCTATATTATCGCACACGCAGTTGTGAAACCACTACTCTTCATCGCGGCTGGGTCGACTGAGACCTATGCTGGTACTACGTTAATGGATGAGTTGCAGGGTGTTTTCCGGAGTAACCCATATTTAGCAATGGCTTTCCTAGTGGGTGGTTTGGCTATTATAGGTATACCCCCGTTAAACATGTTCTTTGCAAAGCTAGCACTTTTCGAAGCAGTGTTTAATTCAGGCCTATACATCCTTCTCATCATAATGCTCCTAGGATCAGCTTTATCTTTCATAGGTTTCTCAAGGCTATGGTATATAACATTAACAATACGTTCAAAGAAAGCGCTCAGTTTTAAGCCTAAGCACCCGGAGATAGGCGGGGAAGTAAAAGCAGTGATCGTTCTACTCGTATTACTAGTTATATTAATGGGTTTAACATATGGTTTTATTGATAAAACTATACTTGTTCCATCGGTGAACTCCTTGATCTCCACACAGCACCGTGTACGCTTCGTTGAAGAAGCCTATAAGTTATTCACACTTATCAAGGGGTGAATAGAATAATGCCCGGTGAGAAAGGTAATAGGAAAAATAAGAGGGGAGGATTCGCTAACTGGGTCCGCAGTAGAAGCATTTGGATGATCCACTACTGTACTGCTTGCGGAGCAATAGAACTCCCACCAAACATGATGTCCCCCCTGGACCTTGAAAGATGGGGTATAATGCCCGCCCCCTCCCCGAGGCAGGCGGATGTATTAGTAGTAATGGGCTACGTAACGAAGAAGACGCTAAAAGTACTCATGAGGCTATACCACCAGATGCCCGAACCCCGCTATGTAATGGTTGGATGCAACTGCCCGGCAACGGGCGGCTTGTACTGGGATAGTTATTCAACGATAAAAGCAGTAGACGAGTTCCTACCAGTAGACATATGGGTTCCCGGCTGTATGCCCAGAGCCGAGGACTGGCACATGGGCTTTCTAAGGCTTAGAGAGAAGATCTATGAGGGTAGGGTAACTAGTCCACGCCCAATAGAGGAGCCTGGAGAACTTGAAAAATACATTTACCGCGAAATAGAAGCCCGCGAGAAATTAATGGTTAAGGCTAGGGGTTAACGGTAATGGCTACTATATCGGTCGATGAAGAACTTATTGAGAAGCTACCTGAAAAGTATAAGGATAAAGTAGTTGTTACTGGTACTGATACAGGTGTGAGGCAGGAATTATTCATCGAGCCAGATGATCTCTGTGGTGTTGTAAGAGCGGTTAAAGAAGCAGGATACGATCACTTCTTAGGAATAACGGTTATAGACTACCCGGATAAAAAAATCTTCGAACTAGTATACCTTATATCATCGATAAATAAGAACAGCCGCCTTGTCGCTGTAAGAACACAGATACCAAGGGATAAGCCGGAAATAGACTCAATACACTTAGTATACCCCCTAGCCTACTACCAAGAGATAGAAGCCTACGAGTTCTTCGGGATAAAGTTTAGGAGGCATGATGGCTTAAGGAAGTTTATACTCGAGGATAACTGGGAGGGTCCACCACCTCTAAGAAAGGATGTTGATACTAGGAAGATAGTTCTCGAATTATACTATGGCGGGAAACGCTACGAGAGACCAATACAGTGGAGAAGCCTAGGAGGATATAGCAAGGTTAAGGAGACTGGTGAGGGGAAATGAGTAAGAAAATAACAACAGTCTACTTAGGACCACAACACCCCGGGGCGCCGGGTAATGTAGGCTTTAAAGTATTAATTGATGGAGAAAGAGTCCTCGACATAGACCTCATACCCGGCTATCTGCATCGAGGATTTGAGAAAATGATGGAATACCGGCGCTGGGATATGGATCTAGTGATGAGCGCCAGGATCTGTGTCGAAGACCCTGATCATGTTGAACTTACATATACCCATGCAATGGAGCAAATATTCGGAATCGAGCCCCCGGAGAAAGCACAGTATATTAGAGTAATAATCGCCGAGTTTTCCCGGCTTGCAAGCCACTTACTCTGGATGATGCACTTTGCAGGCCCGATAGCTGCTAGATATGCTCTCTCATGGGCTGTTGCTGCCCGTGAAGAAATATTGAAATGGTTCGACTACGTTGCTGGACACAGGATCTACCACCACTATATATTCCCTGGAGGAGTGAGATGGGATATACCTAGTGATTTTAAAGAGAAAACGTTGAAGGTATTAAAGATCATTAAGCCGTTGATTAAAGATTTAGAAGAAGGCTTCTTCAAACACCCAGTATTCATAAAGCGTGCCCGAGATATGGGTAGGCTTAAACCACGCGAAGCTATCGAGCTCGGCGCTACTGGTCCAGTTTTAAGAGGTAGCGGAGTAGCATATGACCTCCGTAAGACGCTGAAATACGATGCTTACAAGTACTTAGACTATGAGCCCCCGAAGGGGGATTATGGAGATTCCTATGACCGGGCAATGGTTAGGTTGAAGGAGATGTATTTGTCAATAGACCTTATAGAGCAAGCTCTCGAGAAAATGCCTTATCAGGGACCTTACCGGTGGCGTATACCTCCAGTAACGATCCCTCTAGGAGAAGGCATAGGGAGAGTTGAGAGTGCTCGTGGAGAATTCGTTGCCCACATTATTAATTATTCTAGTAAGAGTAAGAGGACACAGACACCATACCGTATCAAGTTCAGAGGACCGACTTGGCCCCACTTAACTACGGTGTTAAAACACATTATTACGAATGAGGAGATCACTGTTGCAGATCTACCTGTGTTAATAGGTAGTTTTGATGCATGCCCACCGGATATAGATAGGTGATCGTGATGGTTCTGAAAGCGATAAAACTCGGATTCAAATACTTATTAAAGAAGCCCTATACAAGGATGTTCCCAGTTAAAGATCCGGAGTATATTACTAAGAGGACTAGGGCTCGCCACATATTATACATGGATAGATGTGTTGGTTGCAGGGCTTGCCAATTAGCCTGTCCTGCTGATGCTATTAAAATGTATAGAATTGAGGGAGACTTTCCGAAGAATAGAGCTAAGATATTTCCAGGGATCGATTATAGTAGATGTACTTACTGTGGATTATGTGTTGAAGCATGCCCTGTAAATGCGTTGGCCATGACAAACTATACTATGAGGCATTTGATCACTGAGGATAAAGCGACGACTCTCTATACGCCTGAAATGCTTGCTAAGCCGCCGGAAGAAGAGCATGATATAACCCTCGACAAGAGGACGTGGACTCCCCCACCTCCACCGCCTCCTAAGAAATGAGTTTTACCGGGTGAGTATTGTAATGGGGTTAATTCCGCCCATAGAAACCACGTATACACTACTAGGCTTTGCAACCGGGTTATTTATACTTGCAAGCATATTCTATTTTATCCGTGTAGTTAAGGGACCTACACTACCTGATATTGTGCTTGCTATTGATGTATTATCTTATGATTTAGCTGTTTTCATAATACTATTCAGCGTACTATGCAACTCTCCATTACTAGCAGTTGGAGCATTACCGTTAATGCTTTGGGCTTATCTATTGGATATGTACGTTGCAAAGTATTTTATGAAGAAGGAGCTTGGTGAGTAGTAGTGTATGAATTAGTGGAAGCGATAATATACTATGTCGGAATTGTAATGGTGATACTGGGAGGTATATTAGACTTAATAGCATCGATCGGTATGAATAGGTTTAAAAACTTCTATTTAAGACTGCATGCTGCAACAATAGGCTCTATAGGTGGAGGCTTCTACCCACTTATAGGAATAGGTTTAGTAGTGTTAACCATACACAGCTTAGGAACGATGAAATACTACGTTGCCGGTATAGCTTTCACCACAGCCTTCTTCCTATTAATAACAGCTCCAACAGGTAGTCATGCATTAGCTCAGGGAGCGCATAGGGCTAAGATCGTACTACCAGAGCCTGCTGTTGTGAATAGACTCTTGGAAGACGAAGAAAAAGTAGAGGGTGGAGAATAATGGCGTTCGAACCGCCCCTCTGCTATATTCTGCTAGCCTTGTTTATGACTTACGCGTTAATACTTACGTATAAAACTCTAGTAGCTAGGGATCTGGTTAAAGCAATAATATATTCTGCCGGGCAGGCAGTAGCATATACGTTAGCACTTGTAATGATGGCTGCACCAGACCTAGTATTAGCATATGTAGCTGTTGGTGTTGGAATGTATACAGCATTATTCCTCTTCGTTGTTTCCCGAACTGAGAGGTATGAGCAGGAGAAGATTGAGAGGGGGGTGGAGGAGAGTGGCTGAAAAAACCGGGTCTCTGAGGGATATCAGTTTAGCAGTACTTGCATCATTAATCATAATATTATTCGCGATTGCACTGGTAAACACCATGACTATTAGTATTCCACCGCAAGAACAGCATAGATGGCTTTCATGGGAATTCCTAACATCAACATATAACTGGGCGGTAAAGAAAACATGGGCTGCAAGCCCTGAGGTAGTTACTAGTGTATTATGGGATTATCGTGGCCTAGACACGGTCTATGAGACAAGCGTATTCTTCCTAGCAATAATTGGTGGTTTAATGCTTGTAAGAAACTATCATCCAGGAAAGAAGTATTCCGAGAAGGGGATGAGCCTTATCGCGAGGACAATAACGAAGATAACAGTAGTCTCTGTTCCAGTTGTAGCCGCTAGCGTAGCATTACATGGACACTTAACGCCTGGTGGAGGCTTCCAGGGTGGAAGCATATTTGCAGTAGCTAGCCTATTAGCGATAGTCGCACTAGGCTCGGGATTCCTACTCAATAGAGGCTGGAGTAAATCGAGGCTATTGGGCTTTAGAACTCTCGGATTAATAATTATTGCCTCGGTTGCGTTGACACTGCCGGTGATCGGTCTTCTCGACGGGGTTAAGGCTTATGTAATACAAAACCAGTACAAGCCGTGGGCACCAGTATCCTTCGGCTATACCGCTAATATCCCATTCTTAGGCATAATACTCTATAGTGGAACACTAGTCTTCTTAAACCTTGCAGAATTCCTAGCAGTATCAGCAGGTCTAAGCCTAGCCTTCCTAATAATATCCCTACCGAGAGAAGAATTAAAGAAGAGTGGAGGGATCGAGTAATGGATGCGTTTTGGAATGTTTTCCTCTGGGGATATATATACTCAACGGTAATTGCTATCATAGCGTTAACCGTGTATGGGATGGCTACTAGGCCCCACTTAGTTAAAAAACTAATATTGTTAAGTATCTTGTCAGATACGGCAAACCTATTAGCGGTAATGATAGGGATGAGGAAAGGTTTTATAAAACCGCCGGTCTTTCCCGGTATCTCATATACTAATCACCCTGTTGCAAATACTACTCAACTAGCTAAGTTTGCTGATACAGCTGTTGATCCGGTTCCACAAGTACTTGTTGTAACTGCTATCGTTATAGGCCTTGCAGTACTCGTCTTCCTGGGTTACGTGTTAATACTACTCTACCAGAAATATGGTACGCTTGACGTAAGATTGCTCGAGGCGAAAATTACGGGGAAGGGTGGAAAGAAATGAATAAAGCTTTAGCAGTACTTGGATTAATAATACCTTTAACCCTCTTATACATAATCTATACAGGATCATACAGTTTATTCGAATTACTACTAGGAGTAATAGTAGCAATCATAGTGGGTTACTTATTTGCAGATGCCGTAGTCAAGCATCCAGGGAAAATTTATAACCCTATTCGATGGTTCTGGTTATTGATCTATGGATTATATTATCTAACAATTATAGAAGCTAAAGCACATTGGGGCGTTATAAAGCTAATAATTAACCCGAAGAAAATGAATCCAGGAATAGTTAGAATACCGTATTATGTTAAAACGGATTACGCAGCTGTAACAATAGCGAATTCAATAACAAATACTCCGGGAACCGTTGTTGTGGATATTGATGAAAAGAATAAGAAGATGTATGTCCACTGGATAAAAATAATCGATACAACCGATGAAGGAGCACGCAAGCACGTATCTGAAACCTTTGAAAAATATGCATCCAAGATATTCGATTAATAACCAGGTGATAATTATGGCTTATACGCTAAATGACCCATATACCTTAACTCTAGTAATAACGGGTGCAATGTTCCTAGCAGGATTAACAGTATATGGCGTATTTTACCATCTACTACAGCGAATATTCGCATCGGGATTAAAGAGTAAAAGTAGGTTGAAAGAAGAAATCGTTATGTGTGGACACGAATATGAATATGATGAGATCTCTGCTCCGATATCTAGGATATTTATTGATATAATGAAAAGATCACTGCCTAAACTACACTACGAGGTAGAAGAAAGGATAGGGACTAGGATACTAAACGACTGGTTTACCTGGATGCTAGTGCTCCTAGTAATAATCATATTATTAATAGTGTTCATAGGGTGATAGCAGTGGATATATATGCAATCATAGATTTTCTAGTACAACTCTTCATTTATCCGGGACTCTTATTCATTATTATAATGATAATAATTACACAGTGGTTATATAGGAAGATAGGTGGTAGAATACAATACCGCCGGGGCCCGACACATGTTGGACCAATGGGGCTTCTACAACCCTTCGCCGATTTCATGAAGTTGTTGATAAAGGAAGATGTCGTAAGTAAGTATTCTATGAAGAGCCTCCCAGTTATCATCGCCTCACTAGGCGTGGGATCACTAATTGCATTAACACTAATGACTCCATTAGCCTATAACCCTTACTCATCCCCATACGATATAATAGTATTCTTCTACCTAGCCCTCTGGAGCAGCCTTGCAATAATGCTATTGGCCCTAGCCACGCCAAACCCCTACACCAGCCTTGGAGCGGGTAGGTATATGGCTTTACTAGTTAGTGCTGAGCCGGCGTTTATTGCTAGCTTCCTGGTACCCGTTATCGCGGCTTCGAGGATAGGCTCTGTGAATGCAAACTATAGCTTATACCTAACAAGCATCAAGAGCTGGATACCATGGACATATTCACCACTATCATTCATTTCAATGCTTATAGCAGCAATAGCAGGCTTCATAGCTATGATGGGCGTACTGGAGATCAAACCCTTCGATTTCCCAGAGGCTGAAGGAGAGATCTACTGGGGCGTATTTACCGAATACGGAGGTCCTAGGCTAGCACTAGGATTCATGATACTGTTTATCGAGAGAATACTTATACCAATAATATACGTATTATTATTCCTAGGAGGACCGTGGCCTATCGACATCACAAAAGATGTTGCCGGGGGAATAATTGTAATACTACTGAAATACTTCATACTATTCATATTCCTATCCATAATCGATAACGTAATGCCGAGGTACCGTCCCGATCAAGCGGTCCGATTCCTATGGAAGTACGGTGTATCACTAGCAACTCTCGCATTAATAATAGCTATATTCCTAGTCTACTAATACAGAATTTTTCTAAAGTAGCCAGAATACTATGAATATAATCCAGCCAATAAATATATTAACAAGGTTGAAAGGCAAACTATACTTTATAAACTCCAGAAAACTAACCCTATAACCCCTCTTCTCCAATAATCTAACAGCTACAAGATTCGCTGATGCACCAATATATGTTATCCCGCCCCCAAGTGTTGCCCCTAATAGTAAGGCCCAAGCATAGATTATCGGATCAACACCTGTAGCAGCTGCTAGATCATCTATTACTGGGAGCATTGTTACAACATAAGGTGTATTATCCAGTACAGCAGATATAGCTACGGATAACCAGATCAAGAGTGCTGTTAGTGTAAAAAGATTAGATCTCCCTAGCCTGAGAATAGCGAGGGCAAAACTCTTAGCCAGTCCATAAAGGTTAAAGGCCCCAGACAACATGAAGACCCCAATTAAAAACACTAACAGTTTCCACTCAAAACCCTTAATAAGCGAAAACCTAATGGTTTTAAAATCCCTATGAAGAGCACGGACAGTTATTAAGCCGCCAACACCTACAAGAGCTGCTAAGCTAAGGGGAATATTGTATATATCCCTAATAC
>WAON01000276.1 GCA_015521265.1 Desulfurococcales archaeon | reverse complement strand
GGGCTCGGAGATGTGTATAAGAGACAGAGCATGGATAGGGAATATATGATTCATGGGAAGGGAATCCGGACACCATGGGTAATAACGATCAGAATTGGAAGAACGTTATCATCAACAAGATCGAGAACAAGGTAAAAGCTGAGGGTAATAACGATCAGAATTGGAAGCGGAAGAGGACGCTGTCATGAAGCCCTACTCAAAGTAATCGATTGGTAATAACGATCAGAATTGGAAGGCCGGGCTTTCAGTTCTTGTCTTTTCTCTCTTTAATCAATTAGGTAATAACGATCAGAATTGGAAGTAGCCCACTCAAACATTGTATTTCTCCAGAATTCAAATTGGGGTAATAACGATCAGAATTGGAAGGATAATAATACTGGGAAAATGGTATCGTAGGAGAAAGAAGAGAGTGGTAATAACGATCAGAATTGGAAGTTTGATTGCTGTCCTAATCATTGTAGCGATGTTCCGTTATATAATGACGGCTATAATGGGTAATAACGATCAGAATTGGAAGGTTAAGATTAATGTAAAGCCTTGGAAAATCCGGTAACGATTTAGGTAATAACGATCAGAATTGGAAGCATGGATAGGGAATATATGATTCATGGGAAGGGAATCCGGACACCATGGGTAATAACGATCAGAATTGGAAGACTGCTACATAGAATATAGGGGCCAGGCGTTTAAGATAAGCGGTAGTAACGATCAGAATTTGAAAGTTTCTATATCGCAGATACTGTAGTGTATAGGATATGGAAAGAGTGCGGCGGCCGGGATTTGAACCCGGGATCTCCGGCTTGGAGGGCCGGCGTCCTAGTCCAGGCTAGACGACCGCCGCATTGATTGTTTTTGGGGCTTGTTATTTTTCTTCTTGGTTGTTTGGGTTTAAAATTGTTGTTTTTGTTTTATTGTGTTGGTTTCTTTATGTATATTGGTGTTTTTCCACCGCTGTATAGTGCTATGAGTCCTTTCCTGGCTGCTTCTCTTAGTAGTTTCTTTGCTGTGCTGATCCTTATCTCGTAGGCTTGTGCTATTGTGTAGGGTGTTAGTACTGTGTAGGTGTTTCGCTTAAGGTCTCTTTCAAGCCTTTTCAATAGTTCATTTGTTACATCGATCTGTGATACGCTGAATAAACCGGTTCTAGGCTTCTCCTCTCCCCGTTCAACGTTTTTCTTCTTAACCATTAAACCTACACCCTTCTAAGACTATTTCTACCCTGTTCTCGCCTAGGTGTTTTCGTGGGATAAAATATTAATGAATAAGGCATTATATATTTTCATATGGTGGATTAATTTTGGAAGATACTTCTAAAAACGTGTTTCAATCACCACTATTATTATCGAAGACTGCTGAAACATATACACCAATAGGCTATGAAGAAGCCGTTGCTATAACGTTCTACTACGCAGAAGATAACCGTAGAAAACCCGGCTTCTTGAGGAGGACTGGTGAGAGGATCACCCTCGTTGCTCCTTTAAACTATGCATTATACATTATAGATATTGATGGGAGAAACTCCGTAATTATTGATCCAAACAAGGGTTCGGAACTGGAGATAACATACTACAAACCCCTCATCAGCCTCATCGAGGAAAAGATAGAGAAACTCAGAACAGCCGAAACTAAGGAATTTATCGATATCCTAACAGAGTTAAAACAAGTACTACAGGGAATGGCCAGTGATAAAGCAGGAGTCGAAAAATACAGTATAAGGATAAGCAACATATTGAAAAATAGACCGTTAATCGAAGAGTTAAAAATCCTAGTGAGAAATGCATCAGAAAACATATATGAAGCATTAAGAATTGAAGAAAAGAAAATAGATCTCCAGGGAACTAAGAATAATATTAGAGAAGCACTAATCCTACTAAGCGAAACAAGGAAGAAACTAGTAAATCTACTAGGCGAAATAAACCCAATCCATGAAAAATGGCTCGAGGAAATAAGGACAAGCTATGCGGAGAAAATACATGAAATAGAGCAAAAGCTCGAGGAAGTCAAGAAAGACGTTGACGAGAAAATTAATGAGCTCAAAAAGAAACAGGCAGAAGAGATTAAGAATATACGTGAAAAGTATATCGGGCAGATCGAGACGTTGGAGAGGAGGATGAACGAGATCAATACAAAGCTTGGACAGCTAAAAACGCAGTATGAGAAAGCTAAAGAATATGGAGAAGATACTAGGATGATTAAAAAGAGGATCAATGATTTAACTAAAAAACTAAGCGATCTTAATAAGGAGAAGAAGGAATTAGAGGAAAAAATGAATAGTGAAATGGAAGCCGTAAGATCCAAGTACCTCGAATACATTAATGCGGAGAGAATGAGGATTGATAAGTTGAAAAAGGAGATCGAGAAGCTTAACGACGAACTAGAGTCTATTGAGAAACAAGCAGGGGATAGGCTCGATGAGATAAGGAGCTTGATCAACCAGCTGATAGATAAGGCAAGTAGAGCTGAGAGTAAATTGTTATCAATAATGATAAATACACCACCCCATGGTGAAGGAGCGCATTACCTACCAGTTATGATAATAACGTATAAATCGAAGAACAAGTCTAGGAGGGACTCATTCACACCAGCATATATATCCGTTGGAAAACTGTCCCGAACACCAAAGATCAGCTTCTTCGAAGAAGTTAGAAAATATCTATCGGATATACCCAGCATTTTAAGCGATGCAAGATACGCTGATCAAGTCGAGAAGTATAACCTATTGAAAACAGTTAATCCCTCGAGGATAATCAGCCTACTCGACAGACTAGCCGATAACGGAATAATTAATAGGAAGAAAGTACAAAAGATCGCCGAGAAAATAGTTGAACAGATAAAAATGGCCCAGGCCTAGAGTGAAAGAAGTAATACCCAGAGAACCGCGAATAAGCCGGAGAGGAATACTCCATCAAAAGTTCCAGCACCACCAATACTTAAGAAGGATGAACCCGTAGATACAAATAATTTCAAATCTTTCAACAACCTTAAAACATCAGCTCCAAGTAGCGAGCCAAGGGTTCCGGAAAGGTAGGCAATTGGTACTCCGTAAACCGGGTTATCAACGAGTAGTATTGTTGTTAAAACAGCTGTTAATGAAGGTATGAATCCCGGGACAACGATCCCGACTCTAGGTATACTCCTGCTTGAATAATAAGTCACTATAGTAACTACTAGTAGGGATATGATGCCGGCAACAAACATTCTAGGATGAAATAAGAGATAAGCAAGGAGAAGTAAGGACATGCTTACAGGGATCAAGGCACCGCCAACATTTACAGCTAAGACTAGCCTACTATAAACAACCTCAGGCCTAATAACCGGGAAATACATACCCATAAAATACACATACCTCGTTGTCAACTGGATCCTCGGCGGCCCGGTAACTATTTCTTTGAAAACAATATTTACAAAGCTCATGAAAAGGCTTAACGATATGATCAGCGACCCTATTATCATGGAGTAATACCGTGGTATACCCGTAACAATGAATAAGTACGAGTATATACTTGGGGCGAGGAGAAGTATTGGTAGAAAAACTATGAAATACATCGTAAAATATAATGGGTGAGACGGCCAAGAAATAATGATCTTAATCCCGAAACACCCCTTTAAACCAGTTAGTGTCGGAGCGCGAAACCATCATCATCCCACAATTAAAAGCGGTCCTGCATGCAACGCGTCTCCCCATCTCCACATATATAATTG
>WAON01000275.1 GCA_015521265.1 Desulfurococcales archaeon | reverse complement strand
CATTAAAGGGGGTGGTTTTATAGTTATGCTGGATCCGCTATCTATAATTATGCTTACAGTTTATACAATAGTAATAGTCATACCATTGATCTATAACTACCTTAGCTATAATGATGCTGAGAATAGGGGAAAAAGTGAGGCTTCTGCTACAGAGCTGGGTAGTGAACTTGAGTTACCTAAGAGTCTCGTAATATTAGTTAATAACCCGGAAGACATCGACGTTGAAGAGATCGTTTCGATGATTAGTAAATCTTATACATAACGCGGTGTCTATTCATTGAAGTTGTTTAAAAACCTAGGATACGGTTATATGGCTACTCTGTCTGGTATTGAAGTTACGAATATTGGTTTGTACCTTGTTGTTGGAAGGTATTATGGTTATTTGGGATTATCTCTAATAGCGATTTTGTTCATACCTATGATCTATCTTCAGGAAACTATATCTTACCTTAAGACTATTAATCGCGAGGTTGTTCCTCGAGGCGTATCAAGTCTTTTATACTATACGTTTGCATTAATCGGTTCATTATTCATCCTCTTAATAAATTCTTACGTGTATGCTTCTATACTTCATTCATTATTCCATATACCAATTTTTGCTACATTATTCTTTTACTTGATAATAGTGTTTATTATTTCAAACAACGAAGCTGTTAATAAGAGAGTGCTAGAGTTATTTGTTTATGGTTCGCTTTTTCTAACTATATACGTTGTCTCGGCTTTCTTTGTTGTTTATACTAAAGGATTCCCCCAGGAATTACCGAGTGAGTATCCATCAATATATGTTTTGATCGCATTATTCGGTGCATTATCATCGCCTTACTCCCTCATAATCCAGGAGGATAGTAATAGTTTATCTGATTTATTGATCAGTTACTTCTATGGTGTTCTAGTCGGATTAGCTATCGGTATATTGGGATTCTACGATACTGGTTCGGACAGTGTTTTTGACTTATTTGCTGGTGTTGAGTATAATTATGTATTAATGTATCTTCTACTAGCTGGGTTGACTTCAACAGTTATTCTCTCATCTATAAGTATCTTCACTACATTAAAGCGTATTGTTTATAAGATGGGAATACGTGGTAGAGGTGGGTATAGGTATGAAGTGTATACTATACTTGTTTCCTATATCCTCCTCGTAGCCTATAACTTTATGAATAGCGATGATATATTAGATTTAATAACGGATTTCTCTTTTATCACTGGTGTTTCAGTTATGGTTTTAGTCTTACTACTTATTTTATCAACTTTGAAAACGAGGCTTATTCCTATAAAGCAGAAATTATTTAATGTAATAGCTTTAACTTCAACGCTCCTATTCATGTTTTCATCGATTCTATTCAATTTCCTCTAGTATATTAGCAAACTCGTCGATATGTTCTCTCCTATGGTGAGGCATTATAGCTATTCTTGCAGCATTGATGCTCGGAGAAAAATATAGGTAGAAGCCCCGGCGGGCGAGGGCTTCAACGAGTTCGTTGACGGCTATACTGATATGTCGTATATTTACTATTGTAAGGCTGGGACCCCAGACAATGTATTTATCAGTCCTTCGAAGCCTATCTGCGAGATACCTTGCTAGATCAGTTTTTTCTAGGGCTATTTTCTCGTATCCCTTATAACCGTATTTTTTCCACACGGCCCAAATAGCTAGAACAGAGCCTCCGGGTCTTGTTCCTAGGATGCCGAACGTCTTACCAGTAGGCATGTATTTGGATTCGAAGTATGCAAGGTCTAAATCCCTAGGATTCCCTACTATGTATAGTCCAGAAGGTATTGGTGATAAACCATATTTGTGGAAATCTATCGATAAACTATTAATTCCATCGTAAAGCTTCAGATCTTCTGATATGCGGCCGTGTTTGTATAGGAATGGTATAAGTAACCCACCATAGGCTGCATCCACGTGTAGCCAAACAGAGTATTCTCTAGCAATACTTGATAATTCCTTAACAGGATCTATTATTCCGAGCTCGGTCGTACCAGCTGTTATTACAAGGGTTGACGGTTTATATTTCCTAATATAGTCTTCAACTATACTCGGCTCGACCGGGTTATTACCCGTGGGAATTTTTACTAATTTACAATTCAAAAACTCACAAGCTTTATCCACTGAGACATGTACTGTATCTGGGGCTAATACCGTTCTTGATCTATACTTCTTAATACCAGAATATACTGCAATAATATTTGACTCAGTCCCCCCACTTACCACTTTACCTGTAGAAGATTTACCGTAAAGATCCTTGCTTATTTCTTTTACAAGAATATCCTCGATCTCTCCTACTATTTTGAAAGTATATGGGTCGGCGAGATTAGTCCTAATAAATAATTGATACGCGTAAATCGATAACGGATCCGGTATTGTAGTCATTGATCCGAGAACATGTTTATGCGGTGGTGTTTTCCTGTAAAAACTTATTAGTTCAGCGATCAGCTCTGATATTTTCAATAAACCTGTACACCTTTAATACATACTTTCTATGTTAAATCTTTAGGAATTTTTCCTCGTATTCCTTAAGGTATTTTACGCTTTGTGATACGTCTATGAATAGTTTCCTTACATTCCTAACATCCTCGACCGATATCTTATTTCTACCATTGTT
>WAON01000274.1 GCA_015521265.1 Desulfurococcales archaeon | reverse complement strand
ATACTAGTATCATCCACCCCTGCCATGAGGAAGACCCGGATAAACACCCTTTAAGGACTAAGCTATGCCTTGAGGGACATGATAAATGGTATGAGTGGACCCGGGAGCTCGATATTAGGGTTAAATGGCCCGGGGAGATCATGGCTGCTACTAGTGAGGATGAGATACGCGTCCTGGAACACTACTATGAATTAGCAATTAGGAATAAAGTTCCAGGAGTCCGGCTTCTACGTGGTGAGGAATTGTTCAGGCTTGAGCCAACCCTAAACCCGGAAGTTATTGCAGGCCTCTACGCTCCCTCCGCTGGAACAATTGATCCAATAGGTGCATGTATAGCGTTAGCCGAGAACATAGTTGATAATGGGGGCAGACTCCTCCTAGGCCGCAGGGTTACGGGGATTAGGGTAGGGGATCACAGGGTTTTAGGCGTTGAGACTACAGGGGGGTTTATTGAGGCTGACCTAGTAGTTAACGCTGCGGGCCTGTACGCGGATGAGATCAGTAGGACGGCCGGTATAAGTGATTACACAATACATCCCCGGAGGGGACAGTACTTAATATATGACCGTACAGCCCAGCTCAAACCATCTAAGATAATACACTCAGCACCGACCCCCAAGACTAAGGGGGTATACCTTGTAAATACTGTTGGTGAAGTATTACTAGTAGGTCCAACAGCCGAGGACCTGCCGGGGGATATGCGTGAGGCAAACTATACTACAAGGGAAGGCCTCGAGTACGTGTTGAAGCAAGCCTCGAAGCTAATCCGGAAACTACCGCCTAGGGATCTTGTGATCAGGACATACGCTGGACTGCGGCCGGAACCAAGTACTGGTAGCTTTATCCTGAGATTCCACGAGGACCCATGGGGATTCATAGAAGCCGCAGGGATTAGATCGCCTGGATTAACAGCCGCTCCGGGGATAGCTGGCTATATTGAGAAGCTGATCAGGGAACACGTCGAGTTAAAGCCTAAGGAGAAGTGGAATCCCTACCGGAGAGATATAACTAGGCCTAAAATGCTCCCCCTACCCGAGAGGAACAGGTTGATCAGGGAGAACCCGGATTATGGGAGGATAATTTGTCAGTGTGAAGGAGTATCGCTCGGCGAAGTAATGGAAGCTGTTGAGAGGATGAAGAAGATCGGTGTACCGGAAATAACACTGGATGGTGTAAAGTTCCGGGCCCACATAATGGTTGGGAGGTGTCAGGGAACCTTCTGTAGGCCATTAACAAGCTTCATCCTCCAGGAAAGGCTTGGACTTGAAATGTGGCGTTTAAAATTCAACCTTGAGGATAGCTTCTACGGTGTTGGTAGAGTAAAGGATTTATTTAAGAAATCCGTGGAGGCCGGTGAGAAGTGATCTATGACTCGGTAATTATAGGGGGAGGCCCGGCAGGGCTTGCAGCTGCTGTAAAGCTTGCTGAGAAAGGCTATGAGCCAGTAATAATCGAGTCCCGGGATAGGCTTGGGGGAATACCGCTGCAATGCATTCATCCAGGCTTCGGCCTCCACCTATTCCGTGAAGACCTCACCGGGCCCGAGTATATTTACAGGTTTATAGATCGGATTGAGGAGCTCGGTGTTAAGTATGTATTGGAAGCCTATGTTGAGGATATTGTGAATTACTCGATGATCTCTAAGAAGGTTAGGATCACTTCTCCAAAGGGCGTAGAAGTAGTTGAGGGTAAAACACTGATCTACGCTGCCGGGGCTAGGGAGAGGACTAGGTACGAGATCGGCTTGCCCGGGCCCAACGCGGCAGGGATCTATACTGCTGGTGAAGCCCAGACAATGATGGACATGTATGGTGTTATGCCGGGTAAGCGGGTGTTAATCCTTGGTAGTGGGGATGTAGGTTTGATAATGGCTCGGAGATTCGTACTGGAGGATGCTGAGGTTGTAGGAGTAGTCGAGATCCTAAATTATCCGAGCGGCTTGGTTAGAAATATTGTGCAGTGCCTACAAGACTACGGAATACCACTATACCTACAGCATACAGTTAAAGAGATCAGGGCTAGAAACGGCCGAGTATCAGAGGCTGTAATCACCAGGGTTGACGAAAACTTCAAACCAATACCCGGCTCGGAGTTTACCGTTGAAATAGACGCATTGATCCTAGCAGTAGGCCTTAGGCCCCGTGTGAAATTGTTGAAGAAGCTAGGCGTTAGGATTGATCCACGTAGCCATGGACCAGTAGTTAATGACTGGCTTGAAACAATGGATGCCCCGGGATTATTCGTAGCAGGCAATGCTTTAATGATAAACGACTACGCAGACTATGCCTCAATGCAGGGCTACTGGGCTGCTGAATCAGCTATTGAATATATTGAGAATAAGGGGTTACCATCAACTCGTTGGCGTAGAGTAGTTCCAGGCGAGAATACTAGGCTAGTAGTACCACAGTATCTAAGTGGTCTAAGGGATGCATGGCTATACCTAAGAGTATCTACACCACTCGAGAATGCCCGGCTCGTAATACCTGGTCTAGGCAGGGAGATCCCGTTGATCCATGCTCTCCCCTCTTTACAGCTTAGGTTGATGCTTAGAAGGGAAGAGATCCAGAATGCTGGGGAGGAATTAGTAGTGGAGGCTTTGGAGCGTTGACGGAGGAACTTGTGATCACCTGTATTGTATGCCCGATGGGGTGTAGGATAAGGGTTTTGAAAAAGGATGGAGAAGTAATTGCTGTTAAAGGCTACTCCTGCCCTAGGGGTAGGGAGTATGCTGTACAGGAAGCTACTAGGCCGTTGAGGGTTTTAATGACTGTTATACCCTGTATTAATGGTGATCTACCAGTTGTATCCGTTAAGACTAGTAAGCCTATCCCTAGGGATAAGTTGTTGGAGGTTTCAAGGTATCTAGCAAGTGTCTCCGTTGAAGCCCCCGTTGAGATCGGTGATGTAATCGTGGAAAACATACTCGGCCTTGGAGCGGATATTGTAGCAACTAGGCCGTGTAAACGCGTTAAAAACTAACTTGAAGCATTAAATAAACAGGTTACTTTTTGGATTCAAGGTACTGCTTTAACAGCATGGGATCATTAGTTATTACTCCATCGACTAAATCAATTATGCCCTCTACTTCTTCGGGCCTATTAACCGTCCACACGAAGGCTTTTGCTCCAAGCTTGTGTATTAATCCTAGATAACCCCTATACTTCTCGAATCCCAGTAAACTAATGCCCTGTATCGGCGGGTTGATCGTGTATAAACGTAGTTTCTCATGAATTACCGGTATTTGCTGAGCCATCTCGAGGCTTCCAATATTAAGCCCTAGCCTTGCATCGCTTGATAACGACCTAATCTTTTCCAGGGCTTCGGGGTGGAAGCTTATGAAAACCGTGTCCTCCAGCCTGTTCTTCTCAACTACTACCCGGTATGCTTTACCCGCTGCCTCTACATCCTTGATCTCAACGAATACCAGCTTACCGTGTGGAACTATATCGAATACTTCACTCAATAATGGTATGCGTTGCCCCATGCCGAGATCAAGCCGGCGGAGCTCCTCTAGAGTCGAATCCTTAACTTTTAAATCAACACCAGCTACACGCCTTGTATCCGGGTCATGTATTACGACGACTTCACCATCCCTAGCCAGCCAGACATCAAGCTCTACACCATCAGCTCCAGCCCTGATCGCTTCTCTGAAGGATAGAAGCGTATTCTCAGGGTACTTAGCAGGGTATCCTCGATGACCAATAACCAGCAAGGCAAAAACACCCGAATCCACCGGTTACACATATACATTTAACCTTTAACACTGAAATAATTAATTATAGAAAACTCTCCCCCATTACATGTATGGAGGATCTCTGATTTTGGATCCATTAACACTAGTAACTATAATAATTATCGGGTTAGCCCTACTCTTCACATTCATAACAGTATTACTAGCTAGCGTAGCAGCTGGTAAAATGCTGCGGCCGCCGCGAAAAATCGGGGATTGGGATCCTAAGAGCCTTGGTTTTGATTATGATGATGTATCGGTGGAGGCTAGCGATGGCGTGGTATTGAAGGGCTGGTTCATTGATCGGGGAAGCGATAAGACGATCATAGCACTACACGGCTATACTAGTAGTAGGTGGGATGAAACCTATATGAAGCCAGTGATAAAGATTCTCGGTGAAGCAGGTTATAACGTTGCAGTCTTCGATTTTAGGGCTCATGGTGAGAGCGGTGGAGAGATGACTACGCTGGGATTCCGTGAAAGGAGGGATGTCATGGAGATTATTTCTTGGTTCAGGGAGAATAAGAAGGATAAAGCTGTGAAGGTAGGGTTGATCGGTTACTCGATGGGCGGTGCAGTAGCGATCATGGTGTCAGCGATGGATAACCGGGTTGATGCAGCCGTAGCGGATAGCCCATACATAAACATTATAGCCTCGGGGAAGCGGTGGATTAAGAGGCTTGGAGAACCCTTGAGGAGCCTATTATTAATCGGGTACCCCCTCATAGTATATTTTGTATCACGCCGTGCTGGGATCGATCCGTCGGAGCTGGATATGATGAAGTATGCTGAGAAGATTAAGAAGCCCCTACTAGTAATAGCTGGTAAGAGGGATGATCTAGTAGCATTGAGTGAAGCAATAGATTTCTGCAAAGTAGCACACAGCCATAATAAGAACGTTGAGAGGTGGATTACTGATTCAGCACATGTCGAGTCGATCAAGGATTACCCGGATGAGTATCGGGAGAGGGTAATTGGCTTCTTCGAGAGGTGGCTTGGGAGATGAGCAGTGTTATTCGCCTAGGCCCGATCCTACTGGTACTAGCACTACTAGTACTATCCTACTTCGCCGGGAACTATATGCTTGCAGCAGTGATTAAGCCCATGCATCAAGAGGGGATTATTCCTGGAACCAATCAGACTTGGAGGGAGTATGCTGGATTATTGAAGACTATACCGGGCTTCGTCGGAATAGCTTTAACGGTGATCTGGGGTGTTTTAGCGGATAAGCTGGGTAGGCCCCGCTTATTATTCCTCCTAGGCTTAACGATGGGTTTCAGCCTAGCACTAGTAGCCTACGCGTCGAACTATATCTACTTATTATTAGTCTTAACGGTTTTCGGCATAGCTAATGTTGGAATAGGCCCGGTTATTTATGCTTTCATCTCAGATATTACCCCGCCTGAGAAGAGGGGTATGGGTTATGCAGCCTATTATGCACCAAGCGTACTAGGCTTCGTTGTTGGATTGATTATTGGCGGAATACTATTCTACTGGCGCACAGCCTACCTCGTCGTCGGAGTACTAGTACTGGTTTTCAGCATACCATTATACTTGTTAACCAGGAATATAAGGATCGGGCAGGCTGAAGGTATTACTGGTGAGAAGTATAGGTTTATGGATGCCCTCCGAGCGGCTATGAATAAGACTATACTAACGATAATGATCCAGATAATACCGTGGACAATACCATGGGGCTTCATAACATTGTTCGCGGTAGACTACTTGATGACGAGGTGGGGGATTACTAAGAGTATTGCGAGCGGGGTATTAGCAATAGCGGCTTTATCAATAGCCTTCGGGCACATACTAGGAGGAAACCTAGCCGATAGATACGTTAAGAGGGGGGATCTTACTGGTAGGGCTAAAGTAAGTATTATAGGTATAATAATAGGATACCTAGCACTGCTGGGAATGTTCATCTACCCATACCCCTACGGAGACACTAGCCTATCAGCCCTACTACCACCAGTAATACTCGCGGTGGGAGGCTTATTATTCACAACCTTCGCATACCCAAATATTAGCAGCGTGATCAGCGACTGCGTAGAACCAGTCTACCGCGGAACAGTCTTCTCCCTATACAATATACTAAACCTATCCGGATGGGCTATAGGCCCAATACTATACGGTGCATTAACAGCATACTACATGGGCTCCGGGGTAGATGAGAGGACGGCGATAATGTATGGTGCAGTAATACTGGAATCCCTATGGCTGATCAGCCTAGCCTCATGGATAGTTATAATGAAGACCTACCCGAAGGACCGAATATCAACGATGAAAACGTAGATGTATAAATGCAAATATTTATTTATTAGATTCCAGTTATCATTTGCATAGCAGGTGAGACAGTGTTTAAAACTATTTTAGCTTTAGCCATTCTCGTAGCTATAGGTTTAATCCCGATAATCCCAGTACTTTCAACAACACCACATAATGAACACATGAAACCGGCGGGGGGATTCCATGTAAGGACTGTTCCCCCATTAATCAAGCATATATTGTTCAAAAACATACCGACCGGAAACGATTTCCTAGATATGCTGGGATGGATAAAGGATGAGGACCTACTAGTCTTTTACAGGGAGGGGTTTCATCCAGCACTGATCCTCCTAAATATAAGCCTCTACGCTGTGAGAACGATAAACCTCACTAACTATACAAGGCTAAAATATTTAGCGATCAGCGGCTTTCATTGTGTATGGAACAGTAACGGCTCCACATTATATTTTGTAATACAAACAACTAGAAACGAAACAGCCAAGTGGAGGATCTACAAGCTTAACCCGGATAACCCGACTCCGACACTAAATAAGTCTCTCTCATCCATATTAGGACCAGTAAGCAGCGTTCAAGACGTTTACTATCTTGAAGATAAAGATGAATTAATGATAATTTACAACGATGAGTATCTTGCAGTAATAAAAGGTAATGGATCACTTATTACTAGGAAACATATAGGCAAGATAATTCATGCAGAACAGATCGGGAATATACTGTACGCTTTAACTAGTGATAATAGAGTTGTAGCGATAAGCGATGATGGTGGAACGGTTATAAATAGATCGTTTAAATTAAGGATTTGTAGCAAGTACAGCGTTTACAGGGATTCAATACTATTCCTTAAGGGGAGCGGTTTATTCGAAATAGTAAAATGCAACGATAATAACTACTACTTGCTATACAATGCCTCTACCGATAAACTAATCCTCAAATCGGGGATTAATGATGAAATATACTATGTCGATGCCTCCTCTAGCCCTGACGGTAAATATATTGCATTAAGCTATACATCCCCCATGGGGGCGAGAATCCGGTTATTAAGAATAACGAATACAACGGGTGATGGAGGAGATTTCGAGATAATAGCCCTTGAATACAGGGTTAAAGCATTAATTTATAATCCCTACATGGATTTAAGATTCAAAAACCCTGCCTGGAGCCCCGACGGCAGGTTTATCTTGTTATCATCACCTATCCTCGTAATAAGCCGGGATGGAGTAATTTATGGGCCAGGCGATTCATCAACACTGTTCGACGTCTATGCTTCTTGGAGTCCCAATATGAAGTATATTATTGAAGCCTACCGCTTAGCTAATAACACTTATAGATTTGTTGTTTATAATGCATCAATGATATCAAGCCCTAAACACGGCTACGTCGAGATCCGGACAAACGACAACTATTATAGAAACATAATAGTAATCAATAGATCGAGTCGTAAAAGCTACATTATAAAGATTAGAAAATCGATTGGAGAACAACACATACTCCCACTCTACATAGACCCGGGAGACTACATTATAATGTATGCGCCTATAGGCGTTGTGGGACCTGTTGAGAAAATCTATGCTTTAAACATAAGAGTATATCCCGGCGATTTCATTCCCATAGACATCTCCGGCGATAAACTTAATATATCCTACCTATTCATAGATTCAAAGCTTCCAGTATCGATCAATATAACTTTTCACTGGAAAACAAACATTTCAAAATACAAAATATATACTTTATATGACCATAGAGTATCATTCAAAAACTCCACCACAATACCGATAAGTCCAAAAAGCAATGAATGGATAAGGATCGTGCCTGGAGATTACGAGTTAGAGATTAGGGAGCCTGGAAACTATAGTTTCCATGTAAAAATACGCGTACAGCATGTACTGAGTAAGCTGGTTATACGAGTTAATAAGACAACGATGCCGGAACAAGTAAATAAAACATTGAAAAAGATGATGACGATGAGGGGAGGGGAGACAAAGGAGATAACCGAGTCCGAGGCGGGAACGTCTGAGAGGAAGGCGTGGGAGACACTGGTGAAACCGGTAATTCTAATATCGCTCGTAATACTCATTGTAGGCGCTATCCTCTTATTAGCAATAAGAAGCCTCTAAGACCCGATCACCACCAGTACCCCCTACCACGCCTAGGCCCGGCCTGTACGGGTCCAGGTATCCTTGGTCTAGCCTGGTAATAGAATACTATTAAGCCCGCTATGAGTAGGAGGACTACTCGGCTTATACATGGTTCCCCACTCATTATTGAGGCTGCGAAGCCTGTAAGACATGATGCAAGGAATAACAGGTGATCAGATAGGCCAACCGGGCGGGGGACTAGGTAGAATCCCGGAATACCGGTCAAGAAACCAATAACTCCAAGGATCTCTACCATGATCCAGTAATCATAGCTATCCCTCAATAGATCAATGAACAATACAATTATCATTAAGCTTAGGAAAAACCTTGAAACTCTATCTAATAGCAAAGTATGAATAAGCGCCATTCCAATCAACACCCCTGTAGCATTGCTGGTTTAACCAGTATATTCCTTAAAATTCAGATTATTAATGATGCTTGTTTATTCAATGCTTTATATAACAGTGTAATACGAAATTTTAAACATTCTTTTACTGAATACTTTATTCAAGGCTCTAAACGTATTAATTAATAGGTGGAGAATGGGGGTTATAGTAGTGATCCTCCCCAGTAGATTTGTCGTCTTAACATTACTGTTAGTATCCCTAATCATACTGGGCACTATTACACCATTAACAGCTTACCAAGTAATAAGTAGCGACTCCCTCAACACACGCTTAAGGAGCCGTGTACCGGGTATGATGTTTTTATGGATGCGTTCATTCCCGGCTGACAATATTAGGGTTATCGGTTGGCTTCCATGGAATGATTCCTTCATAGATCTTAGGCTTTATAGGGGTGTATTGCTCGAGGCTAGGGATTACTACGGCGGGATCACGGCTTATATTAACCTTACTAGTTTAACGGGGAATGCCGGATTAAAATTCAGGGATATTATCGTGTCACCGCAGAATAATGGACCATTAATAGCTGTTGCAGCTTACACGCCGAAAACCGGTTACTCGTATTGGAGCCTTTTCATTCTAAACCTGTCCAGATCGGGTTTCAGCGTAGTCGCTAATTACTCGCTAACAAATATGCTTGGTACTGTTATTAGGGTTGATAAAATAGCTTGGTCGCCGGATGATGAAGTATTAGCAGTAGCTTATGATTACAGCTATATCGGAATAATAGATGCTAGTGGAAACTTATACAAGAACATCAAGACTGATGGGTACCGCTTCATTGAGTGGTTGAATAATCATAGGTTAGCAGTGCTCCCGCCGCGTAATAACACCTTCATAGTGATAGACTACCGAGTAGGAATCACTAACAGGGTTACAGTTCCAGCATCCGGGGAGTGTAGTAGTGCTGAAATACTTGTTAATACTCTAAACGTTATCCCTGGAGGAGTAATTATCGGCTTCTACAAGTGTGGAAGCAGCGATCCCATTTTATTCACTGCTAACCTATTGGGTGATGGAAGGGTTTCAACATATGCCTTGAAGCCCCCGGTTCCCGTGGATGATTTATGGATGAGAACCGATCCTAGTGGAACCCTTGGAATAGTTTACGCTAGTTCCTTCAGGTTGTCCACGAATAAATCAGGCCTAATAGCTGGAACGGACGGGTTGATCCTAGTAAATTATACTAAGCTAAGCCTAGGCGAGAACCCGGTTGAATGGGTTATCGATCCAGGTGTTTATACTCATAAGACTCCGGGAGATGTCGATCTATCCCTTGAGAAGCCCGTCTGGAGCCCGGATGGATTGTTTATCGCCGCTATTAACCCGTTAACAATTATACATCGGAGCGGCTTCATAGTATCGGTCGGCGTATTACCCGGTGTTACCGATGAATGGGCTATGTGGTCTCCCAGCGGTAAATACGTAATGGTTGGCTCAACCCATGTTTCACCGGGTGGCGAGTTCTACCTTAACCTGACATGCTACAAGGCACCAATAGAGATCCTCGAGGAGAACGCCTATATAGAAATCCATGCGCCTTACGATAAGATAGATAATATTGTTAGGAGCCCTATAGTATTAGTCGTCGACCACCAGACGCGGGAAGCCCTATATGTTGCGAATGATAATATCGGCTTACTCGCTAATGAATCAGTAATACCCCTATACACGGAGCCGGGAAGCTACACGATCTATTACAAACCATTAAATTGCTGGGGCCCATACTGGAAAGGGTTGAACTTTACGGTTAAAGCATTATCTGGTAAAAGAGTCCTGGTAAGCTTCCACAGATCATCCTTCCCAGCTGGCTGGTTGAATATTATGAATAATCTCGGTGAAACAGCTTCGATCTATATATCTTGGAGGGAGGCTAGCGGCTACAAGGTTTACGATGCAAACAAGTACGATCCGGGTACCCGTGGATTCAGAGCCTATACGCCTAGAAACGCAAGGCCCGGGGCCGGAGTAGAGGTTGGAGCAGGTGAGACCGTTAAGCTATGCATGGTTCCCGGAAAATACTCCCTACTAATAAAGCCCATAGGAGAAGTATCCGAGATAACTATAAGTCCGGGAGAGACTAAGGGGATAACCATAACACAAACAGGGACGACAGCTAAAACAACAACGCCTAGCCCGGAAACAACGCCAACAACACCCATGACCAGCGGAGCAATAAACAAGACAACCCGGACAAGTAAGCCTCCGGCGAGCGGACTACCGATAAGCGGCGTAGTTACAGCAACGATCATCATACTAGTTATCGGTGTACTGATTCTAATATTGAAGAAGAAATAAACCAGAGCCTGTTGAAGCGTGAAAGACTGTCTAGGTATAGAATGTTAATACTTGTATACTGGGATATTTTTCCTTGTTATTGAGGAATTAAAGAGTAGGGAGAAGGTTATCCGTGTTGAGAGGAATTATGTATTTGATAATGAAGGGATCTATGCCCTTATTGAATGCATTGATAAAATATACCTCGTCAGGTTAGGGAAAAGATTAGGATTAGCGATGTCGGCTCCCTCCAAGCTAAGGCTGATCTCTATAT
>WAON01000273.1 GCA_015521265.1 Desulfurococcales archaeon | reverse complement strand
CTATTGATACAGACTATATTGTCCGCGAATACTTTTACGGATACCATTTCTCAACAATAATTAAACTTTACATAGATAATAATGGTAGATTAGAGTTTAGACCGGTCGATAACCCATTACTGCTCATAATAGTTGAAATCATTGTCCTAGGATCTGTACACGTCTACTTAATTCGTCATAAACCAGTTAGATACAGGAAGAGTAGGAAGACTAGATGAATTAGTTCAAGGAACTATGTATCTGAAATTATTCAATAGATAAGATTTTTATAGTCTCGTACTATAACAATACCCTAGACCACTAAAGGGGGAGTATATACATGAATAAGTATCTAGGATTATTAATAATTCTAGCCTTCATACTCGCATACGGATCAACACTTGCAACAGCAATAAACACACCAGTAACACAAGGAGAAACCGGGCCAGCAGCTAACGAGCTTGATTATTCAGCTGTACCACTAGAACAAGTACCAAACGCTTTAGGCAATACTATTGACGTCTACTTATTCGGGTTAAAGCCTGCTCTAGCTGAGAACCTGCCTGCTAATGCAAAGTTCCTAACACCAGCTAGCGGTATCGTAGACTTCCTCGCAAACCCCGCACCAGTGCTGACGAAGACCTACCAAGGAGTAAACCTCACTAAGCAGGAGGTTGCACAAAGGGAGGGAGTACCTGTTGGTGCAATCGTTTACATCGAGCACACTAAGAATGGAACATATGTAGAATTCGGAGCATACCCGGGCGTTGGAATCAACCCATTCGCATTTAGAAAGGTGAGGTTTGCACTAAACTACTTAATCGACAGGTCATACATTGTAAACTCCATCTACAGGGGATACGCAGCACCAATGTACACGTTCCTATCAGTATACGACCCAGACTATACGACAATCGCAGACATAGTACAGCAGTACCAGTTCATATTCAACCCGACAAAAGCGCAGCAGCTGATCAGCCAAGCATTAACTGCTGCAGGCGCAACCTTCCAGAACGGTAAATGGTACTATGATGGAAAACCAATAACGATCAAGTTCGTAATACGTATAGAAGACGAGAGGAAAGAGATCGGAGACCAGCTAGCCAACGCACTAGTACAAATAGGATTCAACGTAGAGAGAATGTACATGCAGTTCGGACAAGCAATATACCTAGTATACTTCAGCAACCCAATAGACCTAGAATGGCACCTATACACCGAGGGATGGGGTAAAGGCGGTATTGATAGATGGGACTATGTAACAATTAACCAGTTCAACTGTCCATGGTTCGGATGGATGCCGGGACTCCAGGTACCAGGATGGTGGAACTACCACAACAAAACACTAGACGAGTTGGGACAGAAAATATACTTTGGTAAATTCAAGAGCCTGCAGGAGAGAAACTGGCTATACAGGAACGCTACACTACTAGCAATACAGGAAGCAGTACGTATCTGGGTAGCAACTAGGCTCGAGATACAGCCATACATGAACTATGTAAGCGGCATAACCGACGATCTGGGATCAGGGCTAAGGAGCCCGTTCAACCTACGCGAAATGAACACGCCCAATGGAGTAGTAAGGATCGGGCACCTACACGTATGGACATCATCATCAATCTGGAACCCATGGGGTGGATTTGAAGACGTATATAGCGTAGACATAATGAGGGCAACAGCAGATCCAGCCGCATGGACCCATCCATTCAACGGTGAACCAATACCATTCCGCGTATCATGGACAGTCGATACTGCAGGCCCAGACGGTAATATGACGGTACCCGCTGATGCAGTAGTATATGATGCAATAAACAATAAGTGGGTAACAGTCGGAAGCGGAGTAATAGCTAGGAGCAAGGTAACGCTAGACTTCTCCAAGTTCCTAGGCACAAAGTTCCACGACAACGTAACAATAACGTGGGCAGACATAGTTGCATCAATAGGCTTAGACTACGAGATAGCCTACGACCCAGTTAAGAGCTCTCTGGAAGGAGACATTGCATCAACACTAAGACCATGGCTAGACACTATCAAGGGCTTCGTATTCCACTGGGACCAGGGAACAGTAGACGTATACGTTGACTACTGGCACTTCGACCCCAACTATATTGGACAATACGCTGTATGGGGAGTACCAGTACCAGCAGACCTCAACATATTAATGTTCAGGCTAGCATTCTCCAAGACGGTAAATGCAACCCTCGGACACCTATACGCATTAAGCCAAGCTAGAAGCCAGGATGAAGGAATACCAACACTAGACCTAGTAGTACCCGAAGTAGCGCAGGATGTAAAGACTGTTGCACAGATGCTAATCAATAATGGTACAATACCGGACGAGTACAAGGGATTATTCAATGTTAACGGACACGTAGTACTGACAGACGACGAGTTCGTAAACAGGCTAAACGCAGTAGTAAACTTCATCGATAGATTCGGACACGCATGGATAAGCCAGGGACCATTCTACATTGAAAGCTTCGACAAGGACGCACAAACAGCAGTACTAAAAGCATGGAGGGACCCAACCTACCCATTCAAGCCAGGCGACTGGTTCTTCGGATCACCAATCTACACCAAGATAATCAGCATCAACACTAGGCCGCTAGTAGTAGGAACAGACTTTACAATGACTATATCAGTATCAGGCGCAGGACAGATCACCGTTAAATGGCTACTAGTAGACCCGGCAACTGGAAACGTTGTATTGAAGGGAGAAGCAGTACAGCAGGGACCAGCATTCGTAATACACCTACCAGACACTATTACCAGCAAGCTAACACCATACTACAACTACAAGCTAGTAGTAATAGCCTACAGCGACAAGGTAGCAGTACCAGACGTTGAAGAAGCAACAATAACAACACTACCAAACACACCAGGACAGCTAGCACAATTACAGCAGAACCTTGCAAACCTACAAACACAGATAAGCGGGCAGCTATCACAGATACAGCAGAACCTAACAGCAATACTAGGAGAGAGAGTAGCAACAGCAATCGAAGGATTACAGAACACACTACAATCATCATTCACAAACCTAACCAAATCAATAACCAACACAGTAACATCACTAGGAGACAAGATAGACACAGTATCAGACAAAGTAGACGCACTATCAGCGAAACTAGACTCAGTCAACGCAACAGCAGGTAAGAGCGCATCAGCAGTAAAAGACCTACAAGGATCCCTATCAACACTACAAATACTAGAAATAATAACACTCATACTAGTAATCATCGCAATAGCAGTACCATTCATAAAGAAGTAAAGAGTATCCCTATATAGCAAAACATATACAACTTTTTAAATCAATCTTTTTTCAAAACCATATCCATGAATAATATTAACAGTAATTCACACACTTCTCCATGTTAAATGTGATCACTCCTAACAACTAAATTTATAAGTAAACCATCCAGTAAAGATAAAACGTAATTCGTCGAGGTGTACGCTAGTGCCCGGCGCAGGATCGATACTTGTAAGGAGAGCAATAGTACTAGCAATAGCACTAGTCATAATCCTATTCCTAACAGGCATAATTATGGAAGCAACCGGCTACTCTGAGAGAATATGGAAAGCAATGATCGATGCACAAGTAAGAGCATTCCAGATGAGGTTAAGGCAGAGAGCAACTGGGGGATACTACTGTATAAACCTCGGCAGCGAATTAAGATTAACAACACCTGCATCAGCATTCACATCTTCAACATCAGGTTCAAATAAAGTATTTACTGGAACAGTTGAAGCATCGATAACATCGGGTAAACCATTACAATATAAAGACCCGATGAGACCCCCCGGATTACCAG
>WAON01000272.1 GCA_015521265.1 Desulfurococcales archaeon | reverse complement strand
TATCTACACTGCTAAAACTATAAGTAACAACCCCATTCGAGGAATTTTCAATAAAAACTTCGAATAAAGTAGGGTATATAAATAGGCTCAAGACTAATAATAAAAATATGTGGGAATAATTATCGATTCGACAAGCTCCTAACATGGGGGAATCCGTTGTCATTACCCCCTAAAACTAGGTTATTCATTGCATTAATCCTTTTATCATTAACAATAATTTCTCAAGCCTATTCAGCACCTCCGAAACTATATCCTATAAAAAAGTATATGTTACCGAGTGGTTGGGGAAACATTGATCGGAATAATGATTTCATCGATGATAACCTGGAAAATACGGGTAATAGAAACGTTATTGGGTATCTAATACTAACACGCCAGCCCTTGAGTATTGATGAGGAATTAATTAGGGAAGCAGGTATTAGGATTAGGTATGTTTTCAAACACGTTCTCAAGGGGTTCCTCATCGAGGGATCGGTGGATAAAATAATCAGCTTGTATTACATGTATAGGAGCATAGACTTTGATCATGACGGGTATAGTGATGCCTTATACGTACAGGCGACTAGGAAGTATAGCTTATACAGTTTTTGGAGTACTAGGGAGATCGATGTAAGGCCTCGTGCATGGGATCTGGGATACCTTGGCCGTGGAATAAGGATCGCGGTGCTGGATACAGGGATCTATCTGGGGGGCAGGGGCTTTAATAATAGCGACGTGGAATTCCACGATCTAGTAAACGGATACACTACGCCATACGATGAAGTAGGACACGGGACAATGGTATCCTACCTAATAGCTGGTAATATAACGCCGCAGCCGAGAATTGGGGAGGGCGAGAATGAAACACTGACAACCTATATTGACTATATACGTGTGGAAACCTATCAGGGAGCCTACCTTACAGGACCCTTTATGGTTACCGGTGATACACCCTATCTTAAGTATAATGGCTACGTAGTACTCTATAACTCCTCGGCCAAGGGCCTCTCCGATTTTATCTATAGTGCTAGCCTAGTCCACTATCCATCCTATACAATTGATAACCCATATTCATACGATAAATATTGGACCCTGAACATTAACTACATAACACTGAATAATGGATATGTTCTAGCAAACCTAACCCTCAAGGACCCGATTAGTAATCCGCCGAAAGGACTCTACTATGTCGCGATATACTTTAATCAAAGCGCTCTCGAATACTTAGCTGAAGTAATTGGGAGGATTTACCTACCAATAATGAGGAATGATAACTACTGGCTACACAGCGGTGTTGCGCCGAGGGCTGGACTAGTCGTATTCAAAGTAGGAGATAGTAATGGGATCGATACCGGTCTTGTATCGCAAGCCCTAGACATGATCGCGGGTTGGAACAGCGATAATAATGAGAGTAATGATGTAAACGTTGTAAGCATGAGCTTCGGGGGGCCCAGCGATGACCCAACACTCCACAATGCTATAAAGAGTGCTCTAAACTATGGTGTTTTATCCGTTGTAGCGGCTGGTAACGACGGCTATGGATCGAACTATGCTGGAAACACCTACCCTGCAGCCTATCCGGAAGTATTAACCGTTGCCGCGTCGAATACTATTGGTAATATTACTAGTTATAGTAGTATGGGCGGACCTTCAAGCATTAACTCCTCAATTATTAAGCCAGACGTAGTGGCTCCGGGCGGTTCATGGTATGGGCCTTTAACTATGAGGGATAGCGATCAGGATGGAGAAGTAGTTTTCGAGACTGGTGATAGATTTGAGATAGATTTTAATGATACCCAGTCTGCTCAGGGAACTAGCTTCTCTACTCCACAAGTTGCCGGTCTTGCTGGTCTTGTTGTTGAGGTTTTAAGGGAGCACGGGGTTTGGCTTAACGATGCTTACCACGCATTACTCGTTAAATCAATAATAACTTCATCAAGCCATGAAACATACCCGTTACAACGCGAAGAAGGACACGATTACAGTCCAAGCCTAGACCACGGCTGGAAGGATGCTAATGAAGGTTATGGTATGATCGATGGATACGCTGCTATAAAACTAGCACTACGCGTATCGGATTACCTCGAGTATGTTTACGGATTAAAGAATAGCACCCCCTACGATTACGGGCTCCACAATGAAACACTACCACTAATACATTTAGAGGAGAATGTTAGGGAGGGTGTATTGTATGGGGTTTCAGATATTAATAGGTATTTATATGAGAGATTCGGCCCTTCAAGCCTCGATGTACCGGTTCATTTTGAAAAGTATGACTGGCTTCTAAGCGAGGCGATACAGACGAGGTATGGTGCAAGACTACTAGTATCATCTAGTGATCCTGGAAGCGCCCTATACGATCTAGCGGCTTATATGTATGATCCTGATCAGTATGATCTAGTATTATTGAATAATACTAATGGAGCTAAAGGTATCGTCGATGAATACTTAACTATTAAGCCCCCCAGCTCAGAGTTGACGGATGACTACTTATACATAGTCTCAGCACGTAGGAGTAGCGAGGAATCCTCGAGCGGTAATATCTCGTTATTCATCGGGCCGGGGCTTACAGCTGAATTCGTCTATGGCAGGTATATATGGATTAACTCATCAGCGGCTGCTCCTCCAAGCCTTGCAAGGTATGCTTTGATAATAATCTACTATGTAAAGCCGGGAGATAATACGAGATACGTGTATGCGGAGGCAATAGCTAATACTACCAGCCTCAACAACCTTGCACACGTTGAAGGATACATAAGGATTGTTGATCAATCAGCTCTGCAGGATGATTACTACTGGTATGTTGGAATAGTCTACACACGGGATAAGAGGGCCTTGTCTAATCTAACGAGTAGTAGCGTTGTAGAGGGGCCCGTTGAGGTTAGGGTTAGGATAGGTGAGCCGGTAATTATAGATATAACTGGTCCGTCTAGCAGTATTGATAATACCCCGTTCAAACTCACAGCTAGGCTCATATACAATGATACCGGTCAACCAATACCCGGAAAGACGGTATACTTCTATAGGAGCATTGATCTAAGCGACTGGGAGCTCATCGGTTCAAACAAGACGGACAGTAATGGATACGCAGTCTTTAAGACCAGCGAGGCTTGGAGCGGTGTATACTATTATTTAGCCTACTACCCCGGCGATAACTATACCCAGTACAATTACACCCGTATAGTGCACAGTGTAACGATCTATTTGAGAACTGGTATAAGCATCCTCATCTCCAACCAGACACCCTATACTGTACAGCCAGTAAATATCACTGTCCAGCTGTACTCGCAGTACAACCATACACCCTTAACGGGTGAAAACATCACTATATGGGTTAGCAGCGATAACGGAGCTTCCTGGAGAAAGCTTTCAAGCGGGCAGACGGGGCTTAATGGATACTACAACTTTACAACAATATTCCTAGCAAGCGGTGCATACCTTGTTAAAGCAAACTATACGGGTAACAGTGAAAAACTATACTTATCAGCCCAGACTAGTAGTTTAAGCCTAGAATCCATCAAGACACCAACAAACGCCTCAGTAAGCCTAAACGATACGAGGATTGAAGTCTACGATACATTAGCCTTCATCACCCGCTTAAACTACACGTATAACGGTGTAAGCAAACCTATTAGCGGTGCAGAATTGATCCTAGAATACCTGAATAATACACAATGGATACCGGCAGATTCAAGCATAACTGATAGCAATGGATACACAGTACTAACCTATAAGTTCGAGAAGAATGGAACATATATTTTCAGAATATACTATCCGGGAAATGAAACCTTTAAACCATACAGCTCCGACAATATAACTGTAGTTGCGTATAGTAGGGCTACAAGGATCGAGCTTATAAGAACTCAGAAAACAGCTCCTGTTAATGGTGTTTTGATTGTTGAGGCTAGGCTGCTGGATGATGAGAACTCCCCGGTTCCCATGGTAAACGTCACACTACAAAAACAAACAAGCAATGGATGGATAAACATTACAACAAATACAACAGATACCAATGGATACCTATTAATAAAGTGGAGTGAATCCATAGCTGGAAACTATACTTATAGACTGTATTATCCCGGGAAGCCATACATATACAGGGCTTCAGCATCAATTGGTTTCAACGTATCAGTATTAAAGATCACCACATTCCTCTACTTAACAAGCAATACTACATCAACATTCATCAACGAGACAGTATTATTAACAGCTAGATTAACAAATAATAGCGAACCAGTAAGCGGGGAGACTGTATACCTTCAACTACTCGAGAACAATGGATGGATAAACCTAACATCTTCCACTACGAATAGTGGAGGATACGCTTTCTTCAACATAACCATGGAGTATGCTGGAAACTACACGTTTAGAGCCTACTATCCCGGGAGCCCCGAGTATGATCGGGCTGTTAGCGATGAATTAACTATCGAGTATAAACCCATTCCAACTAAGCTGTTACTAATAGCATCATCGAAAGCTTACACAGTTGAAAATGTAACGATTAAAGCCGTATTGTCCACGATCAGTGGGGAACCATTAACTGGGCAGAAAGTCAAGTTCTGGATAAGCCGGGATGGTGGAGTATCATGGGTTTTCATAGGTGAGAACGCAACTAATAGTAGCGGTATTGCATTGTTTAAGTATGTTTTCAGAACTAATGGAACCTATCTTATAAAGGCAAACTATACTGATCCGGGTAAATATACAGGTGAATGGGTTTATGGAGACTCCGAGAATACTACCAGTATCACGGTATCCTTAACTCCCACCCGATTATACATACATAGTAATACTTCTACAGCTAAAATAAACGAGACAGTAAATGTTACCTTTAGCCTCGTCGACTACTATGGTGACCCGGTTATTGGAGCCCATATACTTGTATCCTTTAATACAACTAATGGAGTTGAATACATTGATTTAACAACAAATAATTACGGGTTAGCCTTCCTTACATTATCCATGGATTCCTACATGATCATTAATGTCACCGGAGTATTCAACAAAAGTAGTATTTATCGAGGATCCAGCAATTCCACGATCATTAGGTGGGTGCCGCTGAAAACATATACTGGCCTCTCAGCTTCAAACACTACTCCAACCACAGGATCAACGATAACTTTAACCGCGACGGTAATAGATGAATACGGGAAGCCCGTTAAAAACTACTATATCTACTACTATGTCAGCAGGGATAACAATACGTGGGCGCTGATCGGCCTTGCCGCCCTAGATAGCCTTGGTAGGGCTTCGATCAATTACACGGCTAATAGTAGTGGAATATACTATTTCAGAGCAGTATTCATAGATCCCGCTACCGGGTTACAAGGGGCTTGGAGGTATTACTCATCGAGTAGTATCATCATTGTAAATGTTTCAAAAACCCCGACCACCCTAATATTATCAATCAATACTTCAAGGATAATACTGGGTGAAACAGTAGAACTAGTAGCACTATTGAAAACCACTTATAATATCCCGGTGATTGGTGCAACTATAGCTTTCTACTATAATAATGGTAGCGGCTGGAAACTATACGGTTATGCAGTGACTAATGAATCCGGAAAAGCAATAATTATATTCAAGCCTGATTCAGCTGGAAACTATACTTTCAAAGCAATATATATCGGGTCGGATGTTTATGCTTCATCAACGAGTAATAATGTATCTTTAACCGTATCTAGGAAGCCTTCCGAGATAATCTTCATCACCCAGAACCCTGCAGAGCCTTATCCAAATACACCTGTAACACTAGTTTTCAAGCTTCAGAGCATGGGTGAACCTATTAGTAATGGAGTGATTGCTGTTTTTATCAATAATACACTTTACGGCGTATATAGGACTGATAGAGATGGAGTACTGAATATTACTATAATATTTACGAGCCCCGACTATTACACGTTAACAATAGTATATAATGGTACAAACAATACAGCGCCGTCTGAACTAACATATAATTTAACAGTTAAGTACTCATCGCGTCTAACATTAAATGTTACATATAAGGTGCTAGGAAACGGCTCCATACTATTCAAACTAGTGGCCAGACTACTCATAAACAACAAGCCAGCAAACAATAGGAAAATCTACTTCTACAAGAAGGGTTCATGGAGACTGATAGGGACTAATACAACCGATCAAAACGGGACAGCAATCCTTTACTGGCTTGATAAAAACCCGTCGGAAAACATAGTATTTAAAGCAGAATACCCTGGAGAAACTAGTTCATGGCCAGCAACAGTAATAAGCAAGATACCAGTCAAAGCCGCTATTCCAATGAATGAACCACCAATAACACCAATAACAATTGTCATTGCTCTAATACTACTAGCATACATTATCAGTAGGAGGAAGAGAAGCAAATAGCCTCTATTACCGGCATTGTCCACTATATGGGACGACTTGGTTCGTAAAGGTTGATTTATATCCGGTTTAAAACAAGTGATTTTTAGGAAAAAGACCTGATGAGGGTTTGCATTGGTTAAAGCCTTAATTTTACTATTCATACT
>WAON01000271.1 GCA_015521265.1 Desulfurococcales archaeon | reverse complement strand
TCCGGAATTCGCCGTAATTGAGAAATAACACGTTGCATCCTAATAATTAATAGATGCGGGGTGAGATTAGGCCTTGGATCTCGTGGGTAAGAGTATTGATGAACTCTTATTAGAGCTTAGCCCTAGAGACCTTGCTTCAATGATTGATCATACACTGCTTAAGCCTCACGCCGATTACAAGGTCCTTGAGAAATACATTGATGATACTAGGAAGTATGGTTTTGCAGTATTAATGCTTCCCCCCAGCCTACTCGTTAAAGCCCGTGAGATCGCTGGTAAGACGATCAAGCTTGCAACAGTGGTTGGATTCCCGCTTGGAAACACGCTCGCCGGTGCTAAAGTTGTCGAGACTAGGCTAGCGGCACAGGCTGGAGCTTCTGAAGTAGACATGGTTATGAATAACAACTACTTCAAGAGCGGTGATTACGAGAGGGTCCTCGACGACATGATCCATGTTGTGAAAGAAGCGCGTAAGAATGGTATAGGTGTGGTGAAGGTTATTATTGAGACGGGATTGTTGAGTGATGAGGAGAAGGTTAAGGCTACCGAGCTAGTAGTGGAGAGCGGCGCGGATTATGTTAAGACTAGTACTGGATTCGTAGCTGGTGGTGCAACCGTGCACGATGTTAAACTATTATACAACACTGCTAGGGATAGGATCAAGGTTAAAGCAGCAGGGGGCATTAGGCATGCCTTAGACGCATTAGCAATGATCTCAGCTGGAGCTTCAAGGATCGGTACTAGCACCGGGGATAGGATTATGGAGGAGTTTATAAGGATTAAGGAATCAATCTAAAAAGGTTTTTCACCTTGGAGGCACGAATACTGCTTCCTCACCGGGCCTAAACCTGTACTCTCCTCTAAACCTAGCAACTCGGTAGGCACCATAGAGGAATCCGGGGAGGCCCGTTACTAATCCACCGATCAATCCGGGGAGGGGATCGCCTATCAGCGATGCTGAGAGGTAAGCCCCGATCCCGGTTGATAACCCTAAAACCCCCAGTCCACTGCCGAAAACCGTGAGGCGGCCCTTAATGCTCAACGGGTATTCTAGGTAGACTATTGTTCCATCACTAGCATCCACCACGGCATTATGATCCTTACCATTATACGTATATACTATGTGCCAGAAGGGGTAGTGTGCTAAGCCGTTATACTTTGATTCATCTATTACCTCGTATCCACGGCTACAACTTATACGTGCTTCCTCTATTGCTTTGTTTAGGCTGGGCTTCTTGACTTCATCAAAGATCTTCATTGGGTCTAGGGTTGGCTGCAGGTAGACGCCGTTTTTCAGTATTGTTGGTTTGAAATACATTCTTGACCGGGCTGGGAACCCGTAGTTTTTGGGGAAGGGTATTGGTATTTTGTCTATAGCTGGCTTTAAAACGTACTCCGTCTCCTCCCCGCCGTGTACTTTGAGTTTAAGCTCCCTAGCTTTATGCTCCACGATCTCTTCCTCCTGCTTCTCTAGAGCTTCAACCTCTTCCTTACAGGGTACTTTTATGTTTATCTCGTAGATGTATATTGGTAGGTAGTAGAGTTTAGCGGATTTAAAAGATGAATTCTCAACCAGATCATCAACTACACCGATCTGCTGAGTTGCAAAATCCCTTGCAAGCCTATAAGCCTTATTCTTATCAATAATTAGACGGTAAAGATAATGCTCGATCCTCTCCCCCGGCTTATTAATCATAAAAGTCGTACCACAATAGGGGCAAGTCGCATAAGTTACGGTTTCCGGAACCCTATACTCCGCTCCACAATAAGGACACTTAACCAGTATAAAACCGCCTTCACGCTTTAAAACGGCTTCCTTACTCAACTATTTATAACCCCCACACGGCTTATCGGGTTTTTATAGCGTGTCTAAAAACCCTTTATCAATACTTGCTTGTTGAACTATGCTGGTTTACCGTATAAAAACCATTCATATTACACACTGAATGAATGCTTTGTCATATATGTGCTACCTGCTCAGCAATAGATTAGTTAGTATATCCAGCGCCCTATTCCTCGTTGTCGTTTCCCCGAATTTACCTAGTACTCTTTTCGTCTTCTTGAAGAATCCCTTAACGCTGGCGAATCTTTCATTTGCAACTTCTACTCTAACAGGTCTAGTAGCCATCTTGAAGGTGTAGTAGGATGATGTAAGCCCTATTATTCCTAGTAGTAATCCTATGAAGACACCGGTTCTTCCACCCATAACTATTGCGGGACCTGCTAAGCCGCCCATTATCCCGGATATTAGTGCTCCTCCAAGCCCCCATGATAGCCTGCTCAGCATATTCATTGGTTCTTCGGCGACTATTGTTAAGCCGTCCCAGCCGCTCATAAAGAACCTGTATACTCCGTTCCGGTAAGTGTAGGGTATGATGTAGAGTGGTAGTAGTGTTATACGTGATACTTTCAAGTCTATATTCATCGGCTTAATCCTTTTCTCGGTAATGGATGCTCCAACGACTGATCCACTATACATCATGTCCGCTTTCCGCTTAGCTTCATTAACAATTTCTTCCGTAACCTTATCCCTCAACGCGTCTAGGTGTTCATCTAGCAGTATATCAGCCGCAGTCTTCTCATCTATTTCGACACCAAGTATTCTACGGGTACCGCTACGCGTAAGCTTTGCTTCCTCCAGCTTTACCGGTTTAGGCTTTGATTCTAAGTAGTAGTGTCCCAGGGCATTTACCGTGAAGGCTTTAACGCCCCTCCTAGCGATCACGTATAGGTATTGCTGGAAGGGGCCATAGTATCCCGACACGGCTACAGTCCTCGAGTAGTAGCTGCAGCTCCTATCCTTACCCGACCCACTGCACTTCCTCATCTTAACCCTAACACGTCCCCAATACTCCGCCCCGGAGCTCGCTTTCGCGAAGTAGTAGGGTATGTATAGGAGGTATGGTTTCCCAAGGCTGATCATGTTCTTGATCTTCCTTAAATCCCTATCAGTACTCACCCTCTCCCTAGCCTTCTCCATAATCTTAGACTCGCTCAGAGCAGGGACTATGAGTATTTCGCTCTTCAAATCCTCCCTGATCCAGTTGGGGTAGCCGCAGTAGCTGCAAACAACAACTATTGTTTCAGGGCTTACATCTAGTGGTGAACCACAGTTTTTACAGCGGAACTCGTAGGTTCCAGTAAAAACCCCGCTGCTCTCCGTAGCCAACCCCTACACGCCCCGGAGATCACTCGATCTTTGCTCCACAAACCGGGCAGAACTTAGCATCAACCGGTACTACGTGGCCGTTAGGACACCATTTAAGCTCATGTCCACAGTAGGGGCAGAACCGGGCCCCAGCAGGGATCGGGCCCTTTCCACAATATGGGCATCGGGGCACGTACCCGCTTGGCTGGGCCTGTGCAGGCGTAGCCGCTGCGGCTGCAGCAGTTGCAGGCGGCTGCCCCGGCGGAGGCTGCTGTGGCTGCTGCTGAGCCGGCTGCGGCGGTGCTGGTTGTTGGTAGGCTTGTGGTGGTGGGGGCTGCATAGCATAGGGTAATGCTACGATTCCGGTTCCGAAAGCTGCTCCACCAGCCTTAGTCTCCTTGATCGCCTCCGCGAACTTCCTAGCAGTCTCCTGCTGTACTAGGTATGGTGCAGTTGTTCCCTGCAGTATCCAGAACATGCGCTCCCTATACTCTGGCGGTACATCTATCCCCTCAAACATTACGTCTTCCAGTGTAAGGCCTATTTCTTCGAAGTACTTTCTCAATACCATTCCGGCCCTCTTACCTGCTTCGTCGGCTTTCTGGTACAGATCCCTTATACTGCTCTGGCTCAGGAAAGCCATTAGTTTTGTCTGGAAATAGCTCCGTATGTATTCGTCTAGTTCCTCACTAGTATACCTTTCATCCGGCCCGACAACCTTGTTTACGAATAATGCTGGATCTGCTACTCGGTAATAATAGACTCCGTGGAACATTACGGGTATTAGTTCAACCGTCTGAGTTTTCCCTCCAAACCTTCCCTGCCGGCGGTTAATGTTTACATAGATAATGTTTGCCTTGAAAATACTCTCCCCATACAATCCCTCGACGAGGCCTTTTAGGAAGGGTACGTTCTGTGTATCAAGTACATGCCTACCCGGCCCCAGGACGCCGTATACTTTACCATCCCTATAGAATACCGCCCTCTCCCACTCCTTAACAATAACAACTGAGCCCCAAGGTATTACTTCATCGGGATACCTCCAAACAATATCTTCCGGCGAAGCATCCTTCCACTCGATAACCTTCGGCTCGAGGCCGGAGATCTTACGTCCTGCTTTACCGAGACCCTTACCAATCTTATCAAAGATCAAGGCTAATACACCCGTTCACTAATTAAACCTTATTGTAAACGTATTATAAAAATGCTAGATAACACTGATATATGGGGGGGATAGAAAATCATCAAATTAAATTATTTATATCAATGAGCCCTACAAGCTACTCCTGAATCCATCCATGTATAACCTTCTCCCTCTCCAGTAACAGCGCCCTAATCTCCCTAATACTCTTCATTAACAATGGAATATAATCCCTCACCGGGTTACCCATGGAAGCATCATCCCTAAGCTTAGCAGCAGTATCCCTTAACGACTCAACTTTCTCGACGAGGCCCGCATCGATCTCCCTCATCTTCTCCAAATCCTCCTCTTGAATCTTAACGATATTATAGTGTGGTGCATAGCCGTGCTCAGCCCACCTAATCTTATCGGTAACGATCCTTAGATCCCTCATCAACGAGTCGAATCTTTCAGCAGTTGAGAAATCATACTCTGCAAGGATTGATAACGCATCACTTAGATCACGCTGAGCCTCCTCTAGGATCCTAACCATATACTCCCTAATCAACCGGTCGTCTTCGCGGATATGCTCCTTCTTCCTATAGCCATGAAAACCAGGAATAATATTCAGGAGTTTCTCGAGGATAGCTTGCTTCTTAACCAAGACATATACACCAATAAGCACTACATACCTATGTATAATAAGTATAGGATAGCTATTTGAAAAAGGTAGCGTCTATTAGAGTTAGGCTTGACGTATTTTAGACAAAGAAATATTCATGTATAAAGAACTAGTCAAATATATACGCAGTACACTTTACTTAACACCAATTTTCTTAGTTCTAATGTTGCTTAAAGCTTGTATAAGCTATTAACCCGCCTAGCCCGCCGAGGAATAATGCTAAGCCATAGATCCAGTCGCTGCTGAGCCAGTAGGTTAAATAGCTTATACCTATGAGTATGATGAATGAACCCCAGAAGACGTAGTATAGGGAATCCCTTGGATCGCCCACTACACGGCTGTAAGCGATGAGTAGTGAACCTATAACAACTAGGTTTACAACAATAGTTGGTTCAAGTCCTAGAAGCGCCTTGGCGAGGACGACGATGTCGAAAGCTATAAGGATCAACAATACTCCGGCAAGGAGACCGTAGAAGTTGCGACGCATAAACTTCTCGAGAAACGCCACAATAAACACCTATGTAGGGAAGTACTCATTCATAGTTTTCTTAGAGTGTTTTAAGTATAAAACATGTATGGGTTCGGGTCTAAGTCTTTTCTCCACTAATTAACTCGGCTATTCTCCTAAGGAGGCTTAGGGGTATGCAGTACTTTATCTTAGATGAATTATTTACCTTAGCTTTGAAAACTGCTCCACGTTCAACTGCTGGTATAGGTGCTGACTTCTGATAAACGAGCTTCTCCTTCCCATCCTTATCTTCATATTTCGCGAATCCCATAGCATAGACTGTTTGTGGATACTTACCCGTTAACGGGTGTATAACCCATGCATTATCGGGTAGTTGTTCTTCGGGTATTGGTGAAGTAACTATACAATAATCCTCTACGTCCTCCCTCAAATCTATATATTCCTTAAATAGTTCTCCCGTAACAGTTGAAATCGATCTTTTCGGGCCTATTCCAGTCGGAAACCTTAACTCTCTCTCGTGTATGAAGTGTTTAACCAGTATTAACAGCATAATTTTGATCTTGAATGTCTCGGGTAAAACTTTATTGTTCGATCTTGAAGTTCGTGTCAGGTACCTTGTTAGTGCTCCATAGTAGTCTATACTCGACCTCCCATAAATCATTCCTCTAACAATGCCCGTGCCCGTTGATTTCATCGATGGATCAATCATGATCCCGGTTTCACTCCTAACAAGCTCTTCTCTTGAAATCATAAAGTTTCCAGTAATCTCTTCCCTATTACCCCTGATCTCCTCCATAACCCTATATCTATCCAGTGGGAAGATCTCCTTATGGTATTTCCTCCATAACTCGTAGAGCTCCCTATACCCATTAATCCCTTCGAAATTCCTAGTTACACCTATATCTAGGAGCCCTTCATCCACATCGATAAATACAACCTTCTCTAATTTCCCGCTTTCAACAGTCTTATACTCCATTATTAGGAAGGGGCCATATATACCGATTATATCCACCCTATTAAGGCATAGAAAATCTAGGAATGGGTTAAACACCCTATTCTCCCACGAGCATTCATCATAACTATTTATACGGCAAGGCTTCAACTGTGGAAGCATTGATCTATAATAATAGTCTACAACCCCGCCAATCAACGTCTCGATCCTTGGAAGCAGCGGGTCTCGGCCGGGTATTTGCCCGGGCCCAGGCGTATTCGGTGTTCTATCACCATAGCCCTGGAGGTATAGGCTGGTTAGAGGGGTGAATGATAAGATGAGGGGGTGTGCTTCCGGCAATTTTAGCCAAGCCTCCTAAAACTCTTGATCGCCTGATGGATCATCTGTAGAGCCGGGAGTATATCCTCTGCAAGACTATGTTCATATTTCTCTATCAGTTCCAAGCCCAGCTCGTAAAGATCCCTGATCCCCTTGTTCTTCTCCGCGTTGTTAATGGCGTGGATGTTTCTCTCGATCAGCTTCCGCAACGTGTTCTTCTCGAAGTCTTTATCACCACGTAGAGACATTATAGTTTCGCTGGGGAGGATTAACCAGAGGTCTCTAGTGAAACTACTCGATAACCCGTATTCTAAGCGGTTTATTGTTAGGGATGGGTATATCCTGCCGAGATATTCCAGTAGGATGCTCAGCGGCTTACCCGTCGAATCGATCAATGAGTGTTTATCACTAGTATCTGTACGAGTATTGCGTAGGGTTACATA
>WAON01000270.1 GCA_015521265.1 Desulfurococcales archaeon | reverse complement strand
CAGGATCTTCGCTCGCTCTTTAGCATCCATATCCTCAGTAATAATACCATCATGTATCAACTGTATAGTCTTCTCATCTAATGGTTCAACACTTATGTAGAGCTTGTTGTGCTTATTCGGAGACTTACCCTCAAACACTCTACTCTTATCACGGATACTTTCACGGTAGACAATAATGGGTTGAGACGCTACTACTTCTAAACCATAATTCTCCCTTAGAAAAGTCAACGCGATCTCAATGTGTAAGGGCCCCATACCGCTCAGCAGGTATTCACCAGTCTCCTCATTAATCTTAACAACAAGGCTTGGATCCTCAATGCTGAGTTTATGTAGGGCATCTATTAGCTTGGGAAGGTCGCGTGGATTCTTAGGCTCAATAGCAACTGTAACAACCGGCTCGCTAATCATGTGTAGCTTCTCGAAGGGAACCATTACATCCTTATACTCAACAGCGACAACAGTCTCACCAGCCCTAGCCTTATCCAGGCCCAGTACGGCAGCGATATTGCCAGCAACTATCTGATCTGCTAACTCCCTATAAGGCCCCATATACAGTGAAACCTGTAGTATCTTCTGCTTCATCCTAGCATTAACGAGCCATACTTCTTCACCAGCCCTTAATGTGCCGGAGAATACTCTTCCAGTAGCTACTAGCCCGGCATGTGGATCGATCCTTATATCATTCACTAGCATTACTAGTGGACCATTAGGATCAGCGTTTATCATAGCCTTACCGATCTCAGAGTTTAAGTCTCCATGCCAGATCTTAGGTATCCTGTATTTCTGGGCTTCTATAGGATTAGGTATAAACTTTACAACCATGTCAAGTATTGCTTCATGCAGGGGAGCCATCTTTTGAAGCTCAGGCAGAGCCTCTTTACCCTTCTGGTAGAGTGCTACTATATCGCTAAACTTAATACCCCTCTGCTTAGCCATTGGAACAGTAAAGCCCCACCGATCCCTTGCAGAACCAAAAGCTACATGCCCCTTAGCCGGGTCAAGCTGCCATGCTGCTCGGAATTCTTTATCTGCATACATATAAATTAACTGGTTAACTTCTTTAATTATCTGGACAAACCTTTGCTGTATCTCAGATGGTGATAGTCTCAGTTCCTTGATCAGTCTATCAACTTTGTTAATGAATAAGACGGGTCTAACCCTTTCCTCTAGTGCTGCTCTCAGATACATTTCTGTCTGCGTCATAACGCCTTCAACAGCATCAACTACTAGGATCGCTCCATCTATAACCCTCATTGCACGAGTAGTCTTAGCGGAGAAATCAACGTGGCCGGGTGTGTCGATCAGGTTGATAACGTATGGTTTACCCTTGTATTCGTGGTATAGGGAAATGTTTGCGGATTTAACCGTTATACCCCTTCTCTGCTCGACGTCGAGGTAGTCTAATGCTAGTGCTTGCCCAGCTATTTTTTCCGATATAATTCCGGATGCAGCCAGTAGGCTGTCAGATAGCGTCGTCTTACCATGGTCTACGTGTGCGGTTATTCCAATATTTCGTACTTGTTCAAGATTGCTCATTATCTTAAGTATTTCCGCGGTCTGTTTATAACGTACCATCCTTCTTCTCCCATTCAACTCGCTTATTTAGATAATCGACTAGTAAAATCTCATTAGGGATAGATTAACGTACCCCGTTATAAAGGCTTCTTTTTAAGAGTTTCCTTCAGCTAAGAGCTTACACACGGTTTTTTCAAGTATTTCTTCTAAATCCCCTCCTACCCTATAACCTTCGAGTGAACCGGCATTATCATGTCCTCCCCCAGAGGCATTTAAGACACGGCTGAGATAGGGTATTAAATCTCTACCAATACTAATCCCAGTCTCCCGATAGAACCTCCCAGTGCTTCGTAGCGTTACACGAAACATGTTTTTCCTTATAGAGTAAACAATTGCTAGATCAGCTCCAAGCTCTATAATACCTCTAGCAACGCTCCCTTCAAAGGCTCCGACATGGCTGATAGCGATTATATAGCTTTTACATGTGAAGATCTTCATTCTCTGAGCAGCTTTTAAACGCGCCATCTTCTCGGAGTAATCCATTTCCCGGGTAATCATAGAGATCGCGCGGCGGTAATCGCCGCCCTTCCTCAATAATTCTGATACGATTTCGAAAGTCCTCGGCATAATTGTGAGAAAACGCCTTGTATCATAAACTATCCCCGCTAATAAAGCTGTAGCTTCTAAGCTATTTATAGGATATACATCGTTCAACAGATCATAAACTAGTTCTGAACAGCTAGTATAAGTTGGAATTATAAGTGGATAAACCCTAGAATCCCTCCTCATAAATAGTAGGGGATGCGGTCTATGATGATCAATTACAATTACAGTATTAGTACTACTAAATAATTTTGAGGCCTCGCTCAAGTTTTCAGGATTATTTGTATCAATCATTATCAATACAGATTCATCGTCAAGAACGTGACGATACTTCATAACTAGGATATATTTTTCATAGGCTATATTGAGGTTTGAGAGCATATTTTTCCCGGCTTCATTAACACCCTGTGGAAAGATCAGTAATGTATGCGACTTCTGCATTCTAAGGAATCTTGTTATTGTAAAAGCGGAAGCAATTGCGTCTGGATCGGCGTTTTTATGTGTTACTACTACTGTTTTCCTCCCCCTTAGACCCACTAGAAGCTCTTGGATCCTGTGAAAATTTTCTGAGTTCATTTTCTAGAACCCTTCTAGCAATATTTATAGCATCACCAATGAGTTTTTCGTAATTAATAACACCGATATATCCTCCTCTAATCCCTAGATCGATTATGAAATCAATATGATCTTCTTTTTTGACGAGTTTAACGGTTAAATCATATTCCGTTTTACGGGGGAGGACTTCAGATAAAAACTCTTCTACTTTATCAACTATCTTCGACGCGATCTCTCCTAGTTTCTCATTTGTTAATTCGACAAGTGCTAGGTTTAATGATTTTATTTTCTTAGCCAATCTTTATCCCATATTTTGCAAGGGTTTCTTTTACTTTTTTATCTAGTTCGTTTATTTGTTTCTCGAGTATTGATAGCTGATTTTTGTATTTTTCCTTTTTAATACCTAGCAGTTCTTTTCTCTCCTCTAATTCCTTTATTACCTCATCTTTCTTCTTTTTTATCATTATTTGCCCTATAACTTTGTATATCTCCGCATCTTCTTCAGCTGTCTTAAGTGTGTCTAGGACCTGGTCTATTTCTACGAGTTCTGCCTCGATTAGTCTGAGTTCTGTATCTATTTTTACATAATTATCCCTCAGAACCTGATACTGGGCTAGTAGTTGTTGTACTTCCGGTGGTATGCTTTGTTGGCTCATATTCTAACTCCTCTAATAGGTGTCTTAGCATGGAGATAATGCTGAAATAACTATTTGTAAGTGCTCTTAAAAGAGTTATTCGTTTGCAGTCTATTATTAATGTTACAGTATCATCGCTAGAATTGATCTTAGTATCGCATTCTGGAGGATTAATTAATGTATCTGGTTTAATTGCTTTATAAATATGCTTTGAATATTTACTTTTAAT
>WAON01000269.1 GCA_015521265.1 Desulfurococcales archaeon | reverse complement strand
TAATTACCCCATGCGTCTTCAATATAGATTTAAGAGAGCTAGTATATGGTAGAGCGGTGTAGTGGTATGCTGTCTCAGAAATTAGTGTTTGACGGTGTTAATTTACTTGTTGACCGTGATCGTTTTATCGTTGTGCATAGGGGGGATGTGCTTGTTAAGGTATATTATTTCTACCTTGGATTAATTGATAACCTGCTGGTTAATGGAAATATTATAACCAGGCTACCTAGAGTTCTTGGTTCCTCTGGGCTTGTTAGGGTTTTAGAGGTTTCTCCTAGTGTTGAGGAAAGCATTGCGGGCAAGCTAGTTACGGTTAAGCCGCTTGGTAAGCGTGGTGTTCTCGTGTGGGATGCAGATGGTGTTGCTGCTAATTTTACCTCTATTCATAGTAGCTATATACACTATTATGTTGAGAAAATAGATCCCTTGTACAGCGTATACCCCTTAATTCTTCATGGCCTTAGACTAGCTGAGGCTTCGGAGGAACCCGTATTGATTACGGGATGTAATATATTTTCATTATCCGCCGCGTTATACTTAGAAATTAACAGTATTAATTACTCCATGTTTTGCGGAAAAACAAGTATTGCTCGCCGACTAGGATTAAATGCTTACAAGAATGTAAAGGATCTGGGTAAGAATTATAATTCATTAATCATAACCCCTACAGATCCAGGACGCTTAGTCGAGTCACTGAGTCAAATCAGTTTTAACAATGTATTAATATCCAGGATTACAAATATAGCTTACCTACCAGTCAAGATCATCAACAATAAGGAGTTACGGTTAAAAATCATCGATGAATTTAGTTCTAATACAGCTATTGCTAGGAGGATAAGTCAAAAATTAAAGCGGTTTATAGACGTTATACATGTATCCGATCTTGGGGAGATAAATAACCTGTTACCAGTTAGGAAGCTTGGATTAATAATTGGTTTTAAGCCTCGTTCTTGATTAATTCCGAGATCCTTCTAATTCCTTCCTTAATAGTATCTGAGTCTGGATAGCTAAAGCTAAGCCTCATACTATTCTCACCTCTTTCATCAGTATGGAAGCTTTTACCCGGTACATAGGCTACCCGGTACTTGTTTATAGCTTTCTCGAGGAGTTTAGATGTATCGAATCCTTCTTTTAACACATATACGAATACGAAGAACCCGCCGACCGGCTCGGTATACCATACGTTGTCTGGGAAGTATTCTTTGATTGCTTCCAGCATTGCATCCCTCTTCTTCCTGTAGAAGGGTGCTAGTTTATGGGCGTGTTCTTTCACTAGCCCGCTCCTAATTGCTTCTGCAACTATGAACTGGTTTAGTGTGGGGCTGTGGAGGTCCATGTATTGCTTTACTAGTTCGAACCTCCTCGTTAAGTCTTTGGGTGAAGCTATCCATCCAATCCTTAATCCCGGTGCTAGTATTTTGCTTACAGTGCTTAGATAGATCACTCTATCCTCGCTATCATACGTTTTCAGGGGCCGTATATCCACTGTTTCATCGTATATGAAGTAGCTGTATGGATCGTCCTCTACTACTAGTAGATCATATTTCTCAGCAATTTCCACAAGGTGTTTTTTACGGTCTGGGGGCATCGTCGTTCCTGCAGGATTGTGTCCTACCGGGATAGTGTAGATGAATTTTACTTTCTCACCACGAGATTTTAACTCCTTGACTTTTTCTTCTAGCTTGTAAGTATCCATACCTTGCTTATCGATTGGTATTCCTACGAGCCTTGCTCCACGTATTTTGAAAGCACCGATAGCTGCTAGGTAGGATGGGTTTTCTGTAATCACTATATCACCGGGGTCTATGAGCGTCCTAGCGATCAAGTCTAGCGCTTGCTGGCTCCCGGTTGTAACCAGTATGTTTTCGGCATCAACGCTTATACCGCGGAACTCGAAGAGGAAGTGTGATAGCATTTCTCTAACTTCTAGTATCCCCTTCGTCTCACTATATTGTAGGGCTTGGTCTCCGAGGTCTATGATCATCCTCCTAGCGATTTCTGCTAGTTCCTTCCTGGGAAAAGTACGGGGATCGGGTATGCCTCCGGCAAGGCTTATAACGTCCCTACGCATCCTAATAACGGCAAGGATCTCCCTGATCTCGGAAGCTTTAATTTTGCTTGCAGTAGAACTAATGAATCGAGTATAATCGTCCAACTGATTCATCACCATGGATAACTATAACGTCTTTCAATTCATAAATTTATCGGGAAAACTCGTTGCAGGTGATTGAGCCATAGTTGAGGAAAACATTGTTAGGAAGAGGATTAGGAGGGGGCTTGTAAGGATCGCTTATGTGTATCCTTCGATCTATGAAGCTATGTCGTCTAGCTTGATATCCCACATAATCTACTAC
>WAON01000268.1 GCA_015521265.1 Desulfurococcales archaeon | reverse complement strand
GTAATAGACGGGGAAAGATACTATGTTAAAGCATCCTATAAAGCCGGAGATGTCATAGTTCACGAACTAGATCGGAAAATAGGGGCTCGCTATGTTGGAGCCCGAATTAATGGATTAATTAATTGGAGGCGGAGATATAGGTTAATGAGACACCACACTGCAACCCACATAGTCCTAGGAGCCGCGAGGAAGGTTCTAGGAGACCATGTATGGCAGGCTGGCGCGGAGAAAACACTAGAGAAAGCCAGGCTGGACATTACACATTACAAGCTTCCAAGTAGGGATGAGATTAAGAAGATCGAGGAAGAAGCTAATAGGATAATAGATGAGCACATCGATCTAAGATTCCACTACCTGCCGAAATTTGAAGCTGAGAAACGGTATGGGTTGAGAATATATCAGGGCGGTGCGGTCCTCTCACCAATCCTAAGGATAGTCGAGATTCCAGGTTGGGATGCTGAAGCTTGCTTTGGGACGCACGTCTATAACACCAGTGAGATCGGCGGTATAAAGATCGTGAATGTTGAGAAGATACAGGACGGCGTTGTTAGGCTAGAATATATTGCTTCAACTAAGCTTCCGGAATACATTGACAAGCTCTCTGCAGAGATCGAGGAAGCCCTAAAGATAATAGGTCTAGAACATGGCTCGATAACTGAAGCAGTTAAGAGGGTTAAGAGGAAAAACGATGAATATAAAGAGCTCGTATCAGAGTATCGGAAAATTTTGAAGAAGACAATAATCGATAAAGCTATAAGCAATAAACGTGTACTCTGTGGAATACCAGTCGCCACTATCATTGAGGAGGTTAATGATAAGGCACTCTACCGTGAAATACTCGAGGAACTCTCACTAAAACAGAAAAACCTCGTAGTATTACTATCTGATAGACTAATAGAGTTAGCGATCGATCCGGGATTAGCTAAGAGTAAGGGTATAGATCTAAGAAAACTTGCTCATAGGCTTAAACAATTAGGGGGGAGAGGTGGAGGAAAGCCAGACCATGTAACGATCAGGATTGATAAGCCGATTGAACATTTAGATTTAATTATGGAAATTATATCAGAGACTATATGCGGGGAAGGGCAAGCATAAAAACTATAATCCCATAAACAATTATTCGAAGAATAGGGGAACATGTACTGTATGGGCCCGTAGCCTAGCCAGGATAGGGCGCCGGCCTCCTAAGCACTATTTGGAAACTGCAGGGCCAGCCGGAGACCCGGGGTTCGAATCCCCGCGGGCCCGCGTTCCTCCTTATCTCTCACATACAGTTTTTCTAGAAAGAATCTTGCTACAAATAATCCTATGATTCATCAATCACAGATTAGATTTTTTAGAAGAGACTGTAGAGAAGAAATATTATCAAGTACTACTTGAGTTTAAATCCTCTCTTCGGGCGCAGATTCTTACTCTTACATCTCCTGCACTTAGTTGCAGTTGGCGGATTTAATGCTCCACACTTACGGCATACCTTCTTATTCAATACCCTGTTAAACACTATTTGCATCTTAACCGGATCGGTTATCGGCATATTATTAATCACCTACTATTAATACTGCCTAAACAATTAATCCCCCGGTATGGATTTATATTGTTTTCTCATACTACTGTCTTTTATGGATGAGGCGTTCCGGCGGAGCTGATTTATCGGTGATGACCTCTTCGCTGTTCCGACGCTATATTTTCAACCCTATGCTCCTAAGCCTATTCTTAATTAGTTCTTGTTCATCATCTGGATAGTACTTTATCGTTTTCAGAATTGTTTTCAGATCTATCTTCTTTAGTTCCTTGATGTATCTGGATACTTTTTCTAGATCTACTCCTTGCCTAGCTTTTAATACAATATACTCCTCGGGACGGAGGAGCTTTATCTTCACACCCTTAATGTTTATGCTCCTAGCGTTTTCCAAGATCTCATATGGGATCTCGATGTCCATGAAGTTTTCATATACTTCAATAACAATCTCCCCCCTACTCGTCCTAGCTATTAGTCTCGGTGTTCCTATCTCTGTTGATCCATAGCCCCAGCCGTGTTTCTCAGCGATCCTAATGTATTTCTCCTCCTCAGCCAGGGGGCTTGGTTCTAATGCGAATATATCTATATCTCCATCAAACTCTCCCGTCTTTAATGCTAGTTGGACTACTGTATCACCGATGACTACGAACCGGATCCCCCCGTTGACCAGTTTACCTAGAACTTCTGCTAATTCGTTAAGTGTATAAGTCATTATTGTTCACCTAAAACCTGGTTCGTGTTATGGCTTTATCATTTTTGAATACATGGTTTATACGGATTATATACTACGTGTAAGTGTTTTGATAAAGAAGTTGTAGATCGGTGATGGTTTCAGAGGCCTACTCTTAAATTCTGGGTGTGGTTGTGTGCCTAGGTAGAAATTCTTATAGTTGGGATATTCGATGAATTCTGGGTATTTCTCGGGGCTCCAACCACTGATCCTTAACCCGCTTGCCTCGAGTATATCCAGGTATTTCGGGTTTACCTCGTATCTATGCCTATGCCTTTCATAAACTATTTCTCTCCCGTAAATCCTCCATGTGAGGGTGTTTTTCTCGATGTATATGGGGTGTGAGCCTAGCCTCATAGTTCCGCCTAGGTGTTCTACGTTGTACTGGCTTGGTAAGAGGTCGATGACTGGATAAGGGGTGTTTGGGTCTAACTCTGTACTATTAGCATTTTCTAGTCCTGCTACGTGGCGGGCGTATTCAACTACCATTAACTGCATTCCGAAGCAGATTCCTAGTATTGGCTTATTGTTTTCCCTCAGTATACGTATAGCCTCTATCTTCCCTTCAGAACCCCTCCTACCGAATCCGGGAAGTATAACTGCTCCATCATTGCCTAGTATTTCTTCCGGTTTAACTTTTCCTTTTTCTATGTTTGTTGCTTCTATCCAGTTAAGCTCTATTCTTGTATTATTCCATGCACCAGCGTGTATCAGTGCTTCAACAATGCTTAAATAGCTATCGTGGAGCCTAGTATACTTACCGATCATACCGATCTTTACTCGGCGTGTCGCTTTAGTTAGTTTCTCCACGAACTCTTCCCATTTAGACAAGTCTGGTTCACGATATTCGAGTCCTAATTTCTCAGCTATGTATTTCGTGAATCCTTTACTGTGGAGTATTAATGGTACTCGGTAGATAGTGTCTGTATCTGGGTCTCCGAAGACTGCTCTCGGAGGTAGGTTTGCGTATAGGGCTATCTTAACCCTATTACCTTCTTCTAAATCCCTGGGTGAACGGACAACTACTACATCAGGCTGTATCCCTATTCTTCGAAGTTCTTGGATGCTGTGCTGTACAGGCTTAGTTTTCTGCTCTCCAGTAGTTATTACTGGAGCTAGGGCTACGTGTATTGCTAGCGTGTTCCCATAGCCTTCCTCGATTCTTAGCTGACGTATTGCTTCAAGGAATGGTAAGCTCTCGATGTCTCCGACTGTACCGCCTATCTCGACTATGAGTATATCGACTCCATCCTCCCTAGCAATATTTCTAATCCTCTCCTTAATCTCATCTGTGATATGTGGTATGATCTGTACACACTGGCCTAGGTATTCTCCTCGTCTTTCGCGTTGTATAACGTTTAAGTATACTTGTCCAGTAGTGATATTGTGTTTCTTAGATAGATTTACGTCTAAGAACCTCTCATAATGGCCGAGATCTAGATCTGTTTCACCACCGTCCTCAGTAACGAATACTTCCCCATGCATATAGGGATTCATCGTACCGGCGTCAACATTAACATAAGGATCGATCTTAACTATGGAAACACTATACCCCAAGCTCTTCAATAACAACCCGGTAGAAGCAGATACAACACCCTTACCAAGACCAGATAAAACACCACCAGTAACAAACACAAATCTAGCCATGAAACGCCCACTCAAAAACAAATAAAACACACCCCTAATAAAACCAACCAAGTAGCCTGGATAGGAATAAAAACAACTAAATAATAGAATAACCAAGGAGAACAAAAGATAACCATAAGGGCCCGTAGCCTAGCCCGGACAAGGCGCCGGCCTTCGGAGCCGGAGATCCCGGGTTCAAATCCCGGCGGGCCCGCCACGCATGAAACCTATTTGGTTATTGTCCTCTAACTAATCTTTACAGTCTAATAGTTTAATGAGTTCCTCTAGTTCCCTTCTATTGAGAATATAGAAGGATTTTGTTCCTACTTTCCTGGCGTTTTGGGCTTGCACTTTGTCGCTTGTGGCTAGCGGGGCATTAAGGGTTTCCGCTAAGCCTATATAGTATGCATCCGCACCTCTTGATGCCGTGGCTAGTGCTATTTTAACTGATTTCTCAAAATAAAGGTCGTCCCCGATAATGAGGATCTCCTCACTAAGTCTCTCAACAATATCTTTAACAATATTATGAGACAGAAACCTTACAAGAACACCTGCAACCTCAACTAGGAAAAGACGAGGTGCGTAAACATAGATACTATTAGACAAGAAACATCTAAATACCTTCTCAGCCGCATCTGTGCGATGAGGATCCTTACCAGCAAAGAGGTCTACAGCTACAGATGCATCTACGACTAGCTTCTTCTCATGCAAATCTATCCCTCTTCTTAGAGAGGAGTTCACTTGGCTCCTCATGTAACCTCCTTGAGCTCTTACGTATCCTCCGCGCAAACGCTACCAGGTCCTCTTTCAGCACCACCACGGCCTCCTCTCCCTCTTCGAGATCCAAAGGCTCTAACGGCTTTAATACTCCTTTTTCATACCTAACTCTTATAACCTTAGACAATTCTCGAACACCATCTATATAATACATGTATCGGGGGCAATTAGTCTTTTCCAATCAAGTATCTTCCAACAACCAACATAGATGATGGTATAATGAAATAGAGTCTCTAATTCACTACTCTTTCTCCCACTATAAGCATACTACAATACTCGTCAGAGCATTCCTTTTTGAGCAAAGCCATGAAATAGGGCACCTCGTTTACCCTAAAGCCTAGGTCTTTCGGGTAGCTAGTGCCCCTATCCACATCAACATTGAGTATCTTGAACCATGCTTTCTCGAAGACCTCTATCCTTAAGGCTCTAGGCCTTAAATCCGGTATACTCGGAAAGTAGTTACCTAGTGGGTATAATTGACCGCGCTGTAGGCACTTCGGCGCACTAAATAGCTTATTCTCGCTGGCTGGGGATAACTCTCCTCTACATACAGTGCATATAGGCTCATAGCCGTTAATTGAGAACAACATGGAAACCCTCGTTAAAGGTCTTTAGCCTAGCTTTCTAGTAGTGCCTTCAGTACATCTTCTACAGCTCATAGCGTCCTACTACACGCAGATGAGCCAGCCGTCTCAATAACTAGAAATTAGGTATAAATTCTTATCGGGACTGCCCCAAGTAATAGTCATCATTATGGGGCATTCCTTTATAAGAACCAGCCTTCGGAGCCGGAGATCCCGGGTTCAAATCCCGGTGGGCCAGCCATTATTGTGCCTTTTAACAAAATCTGTTAATTAGCTCGTAAACATTATTCTTAAGTGTTGATGGTAGATGCAGGTCGTTCAATTAGTTCTTAAGATCCTTGCGTCGTTGCTTAATCCACTTATATAGCTTCCTTATTTTTCATATATTGGGCCTCGAGATATGCTAACAGTTTATCTATATAGATGTTGCTTCTCAAATTATATTGTTTTAGAATTCTTAGCGCATTATTAATCATAGACTGCATTGTTGAGATTCTTATTATCCTATTGTTATTAACGAAAACCATCATGGGGTTATTCTCAGCCATGTCATCTTCTTAAAGTTCTCCTCTAAGATCTGGAGCGTATACTATTTTTCAGTTTGAGTAAAGTTTAAAAAGGATGGCAATACAATTGATATGAAGCACCTAATTGTTTCCTTCTACGGTTAAATATATAGCTGTATATACGCCTATGTATTGGAAATAACTGTATGGAGGGGTTGTGTTTTGGGTATTTTATGGTTGATACTGGGGGTTTTGGCGGCATTCTTTGTGGCTTGGAATAATGGTTCGAATAATGCGCCCAATTCTATTGGTACAGCTGTTGGTGCAGGTGTTATTAGCACCCGTAAAGCATTAGTTATAGCCTCGATCGCCAGTTTCATCGGGGCTATAACTCTCGGAATATACGTTACCGATACCGTGATGAGGGGGATCGTTAATATATCCCTTCTCGGAAACATGGTTATTGTTAAAGGTATGATCGCCGTATTACTAACCACGGGGTTATGGACGCTTCTAAGTACATATGCAGAAGTTCCTATGAGCGTCCACGTATGTATTATCGGCGGGATCATAGGCTTCGGGATCGCTACAGGGACAAATAATGTAAGCTGGGTAACCGTGGCTAAGATTTTTATCGCCTGGATAATAGTCCCCTTCGCATCAGCCGCTACGGCTTACCTACTATACAAGTTATTCAGCAAATCATTTCGGGATCCAGGTTACTCGAGGATCTCAGTAATAATAGCGTCATATATAACAATCGCGACTCCAACAATCCTACTATTAATAAAAAATCTATCAATAAACAACATAGTATTCACGGCAACTATAACTATAGTAATTAGTACTCTAATTACACTACTCATCTACTACTACTGGGAGATGAAAGTTAGGGCAGGCGCTGATCGCGTCCATGAAGCATCCAGGATCCTATTAATAATGGCTGCCGTAGCGATGGCCTACTCGTTTGGTTCAAACGATGTAGCAAACTCTGCAGGTCCCCTCGCAGCTATACTTTACGCTTTGGGTTATGGAAATACTATCACTGCAATATGGCTTTCAATAATAGTAGCAGCAATCGGGTTATCGGCGGGAATACTTCTTTGGGGCGAGAAAATCATAGGTACAATTGGTGAACGGATCACTCCCCTATCACCATTATCAGCCTACACAGCACAAATGGCTGCAACCCTCACAATGCTAATAGTATCACGGCTAGGATTACCCGTATCAACATCAATGGCTATTGTCGGGGGAGTAATGGGTACCGGATTATCCCGGGGAATACACAATATAAACCTTAAACTAATAACGAGAATCTTCACATTATGGCTAACAGCACTACCGGCTACAGCCGTTATAAGCTATTTATTAACCATTTTCTTAGTACAATACATACCTGCATAAAGACTTCGTGATAACTCGGTAGGTAGGTGCTAACAGAATTGAGGTTTTCAACAATATACAAGTTCAACCTACTAGTTATTGCTCCGCTATCCTTAGCAACACTATTCTTAATGATCCTAACCGGATATGCCCAGGTCGATCCCGATCTCGTATCTAGACTAACGCTGGGATTAATAAATTACACGAACGCTTTCACAATACACGTAAACACGCATCCAATACTATGGTTGCTCGTAGTAACCCATGCTTTAATAAACATAAGAATGAGGTGGAGAAAATACTTAGGGATGTATACAGACTTAGTACTGATTATTATATGGATCATCCTCATAGTACCCGTACTATGGTTAAGGCTAAGTCTGAACTACTAAAAGCATTAAATAGCATAAAAAATAGTAAAGAATGGAAAAACTCTTAACGGTGAGTAATATGAACACAAAACTGCTTGTTACCATACTAATCGTACTCTTAATAATAGCTATCGGTGTATACTATATGTTCAACATGCAGACAGGACGAGGTGTAGCACAAACATCAACAACTACAACTACACCAGCTACTACAACTAAAACAACAACTACACCTGCAACAACCACAACTAGCATACAGACAGTATGGAAACCGGACGGAGAAATCTCGCCAGGCGAATATACTGGTCACGAAGTATTTGGAAACGGCGTCTTCGAGGTATATTGGAGAGTGGAGAACGATACATTATACATGGCTATTAAGGGGAAGACTAAGGGATGGGTAGCGATAGGCTTCGAGCCAAGCCGTGGAATGGCTGATGCAGACATGGTTTTCGGGTGGGTCTATGATAATGGGACTGTAGTAGTATTGGATCAATACTCGATAGGCGTAACGGGCCCCCATAAATCAGACACGGAACTAGGCGGCCAGTACAATATACTAAAATATGGCGGCAAAGAATCAAATGGATACACGATCATTGAGTTTAGCAGGCTATTGAATACTGGTGATAAATACGATAAAGACCTAAGCAGCCTAGGACAAATAAAGATCATATGGGCTATAGGGCCTACCGATAATCCCACGGCAATACACACGGCAAGAGGTAGTGGAACGATAACTCTTTGACAAGTATTTTTCTTATTATATCATAGATTACTATGAGATAAGTAGGCCAGCTACTAGGTATTCAATATCAAAACCTATAATAATAGCTAATTAAAGCATAATAGTTATTTAATTAATTATTACTTTCACTATACGAAGATTTCGCTGGTGAAGATTTGAGGATAGCTATAGTCAACGTTGTAGCTGAGGGTAGTAGCTACTATTTAATAGATAAGCTAGCAAAAGGACTTAGAAGAGATGGATTCACAGTAGATAAATATGTCCTCAACTCATGGCTCATCCCCAAACTATTTATTAGAGACTTTAAACTCCTAAACAAGCTCGGAAACTATGACGTCATAATCTATGGTCAATCAATAGCATTCGTAACCCCCCTACTTATAAATAAATGCAAAATACTCT
>WAON01000267.1 GCA_015521265.1 Desulfurococcales archaeon | reverse complement strand
TAAGGATTCCTGATAGTTTTGATAAAGTATGGTTCTTTAATGGTTCATTAATAATGCTCCTAAGCTCCGGCCCAGCATCCACAGGGATCAGTATTTCATCGCTTACAAGGAGGGCTTGACGGGCCCAATCCATTGATAATAAGTAGCCTGTAGTCCTCAAGACTATTCTCGCCCTACAATTCTCCTTCTCCATGAAATCCTTAACAGCTCTAAGCAGTACTGGGGTGTAGTGGTTTAATAGTGGATCACCCATACCCCAGAAGTAGACTGTTTCGAACAGGCAGCCGTTGCGGGCGGTGTATTCTTTGAGTTCTGTGATTAGTTTTTTGGGGTCTACTAGTGGTTTAGGCTCACTTGTTTGAATTATTGTTTTACCCATCGGGCAGTAAATGCAGTTATAGAAACACTTCTTAGGGGGGAGCAACGGATCTACTCCAAGACTCCTACCATAACAACGACTTGGATGCAACCCATAGATTACCCGGATATTCAAGCCCTGCCAGCCACCCTACTCTTAAGTACAGCTATATAGAATCCCTGGCTATTACTCCTATGGGGGTATACGCGGTAGGTGTAATCGCCTCCGGGTACGCCCCTATAAGCTTTATCCAGTTTAACACCGGGCTCCACGGGCTCGAGTAATCCTTCATCCACGAGCTTTGAAACTACTAGTTCCCCCTCTAATGGGTGTATGCTACACGTAGCATATACTATATGCTCAGCGTAATGGGCAGTGTTTCTTAGAAGCATTAATTGTTTCCCGTGGTAGTATTCCAGCTTACTCCTCTTACCAGCAGAGATCTTAACCGCTGGATCTCCGTATACGGCTCCAAGCCCGCTGCAGGGTGCATCGATCAATGCATAGTCGAAAACCCTAGAATAGCTCAGCATTGTGCTATCCCCGTTAACAAGGATTGTTCTAGACGGATCAACTCCTAGGAGGCCTAAGAGCCTCCGGGCCGCTTCAATCCTCTTAGCCGAATAATCTACCCCGAAACTTATTATTTCAGGGTTCAACATGTGGATTAGGCTAAGCTTCATGCCCGGCGCACTGCATGCATCTAATAGTGTCCCCTTAATCCTCCCATAGGCTTCAACTACTAATGCGCTGGAATAGTCTTGTGGGACTACATGCCCGACCCTGTAGCATTTAAGTCTCGATATAGTAGTCCATTTCGGGTGTTCAACGTAGACCATGTATTCTAGATTCGTATCCTTATAAACTACCCCTTCGGAATCAAGGCATTCTAAAGCGTCGTCAATAGTTGTTTTCAGAGTATTTATTCTCAGCCATCTCTTCCTAGTATTAAGGCTTCTAAGCATTTTCTCCAGTTCGGACTCGTCCATATGATTCAAGAGGTCTTTTACGAGGTATTCCGGGTAGCTGTAGAGGAGGCTTATCCTCTTAGTCCTCGACAAGTTCCTGACTTCATCCCTGATCAACCTGAGGGCTCTCTTATAGCTGAAGCCTATGCTTGCGAAATAAGCAGCTATTCCGCCTGGTTGTTTACCGTAGCCGTTCTTCGCTGAGAGCCAGCGTAGCGTGTAGTAGTAGTTTATGAAGTAGTATCCTAGCTTGTATAGTAGTGGTGCTAACCACCCCCTTAACCCGTAGCGGCGGGTTATTATCTTGTAGGCTTTATCGTAGCTTATACTAGTATGCTTGATCAGGTTTAGGATCATTGCTAGGTAGAAGCGGGTTGTATCTGGGGGTGGGACGGTCTCCAAAACTAGATCCTTCCAGTCCTGCTTCTAAGAAGTAGTGTTAGCTTGTTCACAAACCTTGGAGGCTCAATATATTTAACACCGAGCTGTTCGCAGAGCTTCATCACGCCATAATCATTTGTTACTAGCTCAGCTTTCAACTCGTGTGCTAGTACTACTAGGTCGAAGTCTACACGTGTATCGATTACTCCTTTACGGGTAGCCTCCCGGTATTTCTGCCTAAGCTCATGGATCTCTTCAGCTATAATATTCTGCATCTCCTCCCGGTCGTGTTTTTCTCCACTACTATAAGTCCTCCTAGCAGCTCTGCGGAGGGATTCCTCTGCAACCCGTAACCCCTTAGTTATACGCATAAGCATATCACTTATCCAGTCACTCATAACGATTGCTGGTATACGGGTAGTGTAGAGGTCTGGGCTCCTAACAGTTATAGCTCCCATTAACATGTCTATAGCATCCCTACCAACACCATTCCTTTCGAGGAAAGCCTTTAACTCTAACGCGGTGCTGGGTGTAGTGTAGAATTCTGCGCTGAGCATTATATGGCTCCTGATCAGTAGCCTAGCATACTCCCTAACAACACCGTCCAGGGTTTCAACTCTAAAGACCCCTCTAAGCCTTGGATCGGTTACTCCGCTGGTATCGATTACGAATATTAGCGCCAAAACCATCAACCCATAACTTCTTCCCTTCCCCCAACCCTAGATTGCCGGGGTCTCCCGCTTACTCTTTTTAATACCGCTGTTTTTAATCGGGGGTTGAAAGTACTTCTACATCCCGGCTACTAGTATATCTTGTAAAATATGGTAGTCTTGGAACGGGCAGTTTCCTTAGGAAATCTATATTCCTACTAAACAAGTCCCTTATATCATCCAGTCCAAGCACGGCCATAGCAAGCCTATCAATCCCAATACCCCATGCTATAGCTCTAACACCCGGTGCTCCTAGGATCTCCATTACTTCCCGCCTAAATACTCCGCCTGGGTAGACCTCGATCCATCCGAGATCAGGGTGTTTAATGAAGCCTTCAACGCTGGGCTCGGTGAAGGGGAAGTAGGCTGGTTTAAACCACACCTTGTTAATGCCTAGAGCCGCAGAGAACTCTTTGAAGAAGGCTAGTAGGTCTTTGAAGGACACGTTTCTACCAACAATTATACCGTCTAGCTGGTAAAACTCCATTGAATGCTTTGCATCAAGGGTTTCCGGCCTGAATACACGGTCTAGTGTGAAAACTCTATACTCCCCTTCACCCATCTCAGCGATCTTCCTAACTGATACAGCAGTAGTCTGTGTCCTCAATACTGGTCTAAGAGCTCTAAGCGGGTTCCATTCATAACCCCAACCCTTACCATGGACTCTCTTAGCTCTCTCGAGGAACTCTTCGGGAACCTTGCCATGGTAGTCTGTTTCTATGAAGAAAGTATCATGTATCTCCCGGGCTGGATGGTCCTGGGCTTGGAATAACGCGTCGAAGTTCCAGAACTCCAATTCTACATGGGGCCCCTTAGCCTCTATGAAGCCCATTGATACCAGTATATCCCTCACTAGGTCTAGGAACTCCATGTAAGCGTTTAGCCTAGCACCCTCCGGCTTTGGAGGGGGTATTGATAAATCGAACTCCTTGATCAAGTACTCGTCTAGTCTTGGTGCATGACTCGGCTTTACAACTGTTAATACTTCCCTAGTAGTAATCAACCCCTTACTATACAGCTCCTGTAGTTTCTCGGTAGCTGTTACCAGTATCTTCTTACGCCTCTCAACCCTTACCAGCTTCCTCCTCTTAGCAATACTTAGTAAACCGCCCTTCTCCCCCGCCTCTAGGTTTTCCGCGACCCTCTTGAGGAAGCCCCTGATCCACCCTGCTTCCTCCACGGCATTTATACACTTCGAGTCGTCTCCTACTACCACGATTCCATCCCTAACTCTAAGACAGCCGTGTCTTAGCAAGTGCTGGAGGCCGATCTTGATCTTGCCCGGCTCATCGCCCGTCTCCAATGCTACACACTCGATGAACTCGTTCACTGCTTTCTCAATGCATCGATACATTACGCTGTGAACCCTCTCTTCAGGTAAACCCTTAACTAATACTTCATGCCCCTCATTGGTTAGGATCGGTATTTCCTCAATGATCCTCTTAATCCTTACCAGATCCTTAGCTTCCAGCTCAGCTAGATCCCTCATTAAGTCTTCAGGCCTAATCCCGAGCGAAGCACTGATCTCTCCTACATTTGCTTCCCCAGCTTCTACTAGGACCCTTACAATCTTGTACTGCTTCTCCGGCAGGTATATGGGTTCGCTGCTCAAATCACTGGACGCCCCCACTAATAATTACTAGCTCCAATAACCATCTACTGTATAATATTTTTGACATTGTACATGTGTAATAAGGTTTTACCGTGGAACGTTCTGCTACAATACATGGATGGATTGTTTTAATAAAGACGAATAAGAATCGATTCATAGTTTGCAACCAGTTTAAATAGCATAGATTACTATATTTGAATGGGGTGATTATCAGGGATTGGTTTATGACTGGGCCCCCCGCCTATCTCCAAGCAGGGTTGTCGATTTAATAATTGATATTTACATGGAGCAGTATTCACCCGGAAACACTCCTCGCTATAAGCCTGAGGAAAGGATTGTTCTAATGCTCTGGGGCCCTCCTGGAGTTGGTAAGACGGACTCGGTTAAGAAGGCTTCATGGATTATTGCTTCAATGCTTGGTAGGGAGGTTGTTGAGTGCAATCATATAACTCCTAAACTATTCGAGAAGATCATTGGTGATCCATCCAAGTACTTCATATTCTGTGATATAAAGCTTGAAAGATACGAGTATTCAGACCTGATCGGCCTCCCGAATTTCCGGGAGACTGGTGAGGGGATCCACTATACTGACTGGTATCCCCCGAAATGGGTTGCAGTACTAGGATTAAGAGGGGTTGCAGGTATACTGTTCTTCGACGAGTTAACTAATGCGGCGCCGGATGCTGTTAAATGCGCTATGGAGGCGATCTATGAGAAGAAGCTTGGAGACATAGTATTCAGCGATCACGTAATGATTATCGGGGCCGGGAACCCGCCGGAGCATAGCAGTATTGCAAGAAACCTTCCCGAACCATTAATGACTAGGCTAGCACACGTATGGGTTGAAGTGCCCGTGGAGGATTGGATCAGGTGGGCTAGGGAGAACGGTGTATCCAGTGAAATAATAGAGTTTATCAGTGAAAACCCCGGAAAACTCTACATACCATGGCTAAACGCTGTCCCGAGAACATGGAGCATCCTAGGTAAAGCGATAAACTCTGAGAAACTCTACGAGTGGAAAGAGACGCTTTCACAAGCACTAGTCGGTGTAAACCCGTATCGGGAGAAGACGCTTAGAGAAGAAGTCTCTGAAGTAATTGAAGCCGTGGATAGATTAGTATTAATGTTCTCGAGGGCTAGGAGCCTTAAGGGGAGGATAGAGGTTTTATGGAAGATCATCAGGGTAGTCTCCGGGGAAATGGATACGGAATACATTGAGGCGGCTCTATCGAGAATATCTAGGATGCTATCGGATTCAGAACAGCTCTACGAAATACTTAGATCACTATACAAGGAGAGCTGCCTAGGAGGGGATGAGGAGAAATGCAGTCTCCTACTAAGTTTCTCTGATAGAATAATTAACTCAGAGATCCTCCGCGAAGAATGGTGATCGAGGAGGGGCAGTGATCGCGATTGAAGATCGGTAGGAGCTACACAATAGACTTCGCACGAGAATACCCCCCTAAGATGAGGGAGAGGATGCATAGGAAAATGGTGAAGACACTGGATTATATAACTGATCAACTACTAGCATACCCAAATGTAAGAAGGGTATTTGAAAACATTGAATTTGAGATAAACGATACTAAGTATATCTATACGGATGGGAGAATCATAACACTCGATGCTTGGGCCGTATTAAAATATGATCTAACTTATCTCTCCGAAATAATCATCCATGAATTCCTCCACATCGTTCTAGGACACCCGATTAGGGCTAGGAAGTACACTATAATGCCCTTATTTAACTTTGCAGCCGATATAATGGTTGATTCAATAGCTTCAAAATACATATTCGGGCGGAGAGTTTATCATTTAAGACTGCTCGAACGGCTACTAGTTGAGAGCCTTAAGAAGGAGGGTATGAGTGATAAAGCAGGTTTAGTCAGGGATCTGATCGAGGAAGTAGCGGAAAACCCGTCTATGTGGAGTACTGAGAAGATATACGTCCGCCTATTAAGAATTTTCGATGAGAAGGATCTCTTGGAAAAATTTGTTAGAATAATTGCTAAAATACTATCCAGTATCTTCAAAGAACTCCACGCATGGGGTAAGTATTCACCCTACGGCGATGGGGATGAATACGGACTGTTTACACTAGCTCTCCAGTATAAGGTTTTAGAAACAATTATAAATAGGTCTGAAGGACCGGACTGGATCTCTATTCTTAGGAAGCTACTCGTATTAAAGAAGGACAGGGGCCCGATAACTTCTTGGAGGAAGCCTAATAGGAAACTACTCGTTCACGGGGCTTATTACCCTGTTAAAACTAATATGATGCTGAATAGGCTCGTATTAGCTGTTGATGTTAGTGGTAGTATTAGCGATGAAGACTATAAGAAGTTATCCTATGAAGTTGCAGGTCTAATTAATAAAGTTGGAGTATATGAGCTATACATTATACAGTTCGACGCAGACATCGTACACGTATCTAAACATGTACAGCCCGGCTTATGGGATGTCGTAAAAGCCTTAGAGATGAGATATGGTGCTGGTGGTACTAGGTTTGTACCAGTTTTCAACTATGTTGATAGGGAGATCGGTGATGTCGACGCAATCGTGTTTTTTACGGATGGTGAGGGAGAATACCCTCCCTATACTCCAAAGTATAAGACTATCTGGGTCCTTATAAATAGTAGAATAACCCCTCCCTTTGGTGAAGTAGTCTATGTCTAATGTGGATATTTCATGGGTAAAGTATGTTATCGGTGATAAAGACTTCCGCATGATATATGTTCTAGTTCCACTGGGAAGCAGGGAATCCGACTGGATGGAGGAGGAGGAAAGTGTCGATACACCACACATCGGGATCATTGAAAACAAGAGACTAATAGCATACGCTCCTATACCCGACAAGTATAAAGTGCTGATGTATTCTGAGGGATTTAGGAGGATTGCTAGGGAGTATATTGATGGTAGAATAAGCTATATCGATGTATTAAATTATTTTAGGATCGATATTGATGAACTAAAGCTTTCATCAAAAATAGTTTATCCAGAAAACGAAGAAGTCATCGTTGTTGACAATGCTTTACTAATGGTTTTAATGAATGAAATGATCGCTGTTCTAGGAGGGGAGAAGACATTATATCTTAGAGCCTCGAAAAACACGGAATACCTTGAATACATACCAGGAATACCTCCTAGAAAACTAGTTGAAGATGAAACTAGAACTAAGTATGAACTAGTCGGGATTATTAATGATTATCCCAAGCCTGAAGTCGAAAACAGGGAATTAAGAGATAAAACTGATACGATAAAGATAATTGAATCATACCCAGTAGAAGACCTCCTATTATACAGTGCATTTAAGGAGAGCGATATAGAGTATATTAGGAGAATAATGAACAAGTTCGGAGACGCTGTCCCGATTAGTGAAACCCTTACTTCCTCGGAGATCGAGGTTTTAAAGAATCTAATTGATGCAATGAAGAATACTGGTATCGGTGATTGGAGAACATTACAGGTAGCAGTAGCCTTCTCAATACTATTCGATAGAGACTTGGAAGAAGTTTACAACTACTTACTGGGTAGGTATATGAAGAAGGAGGAGGAATTCTAAGATCAACCTATTTACTAATCTCCTCTATATACCTAGTTATCACTTCTAGCCCGGTTTTAATAGATGATAGTAGTTCCTGTACAAGTTTAACAGTTACCCTGTACCTGGGTGATTTATCTTCATCGTACATGTTTCCGAGGTCGTCACTGTACTCAGCTATTTCCCCGATAATTCTTATTAGCTCGCTAACCTTCCTCTCCTCCCTAACACTCCTCAGTAGTAGTAGGGTTTTCTCGAGTACTTCGTATTCCCTCCACCTACCGGCTTCGATTAGGGCCTGCATGGAATCCATTATTTCCTGTATAACAGTGTTGATCACGTAGTCGTTTATGATCGGTGTAGACTGGGTGAGATTATATGCTGATCCAAGGCTTTTCAACGCTTTAGAGTCATAATACCCCTTAATACCCTCTTTTACGAGGTAGTAGTCGATGGTTTTCTTCTTCCCGTATTGTTTAGCCATGTTCCTGAGTAGTTGTAGGTAGTAGTCCATTGCTGATTCGAAGTATTTAATGCCTTCCGTTATATTATCATTTAATACTTCGTGGAATCCCCTAAACTTCATGCTTCTAGCACGGTTTAATAGTGATCTAAGAGTGTAGCCTCTAAGATCATAGTACTCCGCGGATTCACCATACTCAACGCTTGCCTCTAATAATTTATTACTTGAAACGTAGAGGCTTGCACGGGCTTCATGTAGCAGGCTCCGTGCAACATTTCGTAGGTGGGGGCTTAGTATTTCCTCGGCTTTAACACTAGCTTCCTCGAGGATCTTTACGGCTTCCTCGACGTTTTTATCAGCTACTAGGAGGCACTCGGCCCGGCTGATCAGTGATTTAACCCTTAAAGCCTCCGCTTTCCCACGGTACTCGCCTCCCAGTGAATCATACTTGTGGGCTGCGGCTAGCCATGACTTATAAGCTGTACAGGGCTTATTCCTCCTGACCTCTATCTCAGCCATATACTCGTATCTCAATGCTTCAGCTATCTCTGCCTCCCTGATCAATCCAGCTGATCTATAGTAGCCTATTAACTCGTCGAGCCTTGCAATCGCTTCTTCAAACCTGTTTCTTTGGGCTAGGCTCCGGGCTAGGCTTAACAAGTATTTTGCATTAGCACGGTGAGCCTCCCTAGCCATATTCGGAGACTCCCGGGCAACGCTGACAGCCCAGTGGTAGCATAGTTTAGCAGCGTCGAAGTCTAGGTTTTGATAGAAGTAGTCCCCGAGAGTTTCATAGAAGTAGAACTGGAAGTACTGCCGGTAATCATGCATGCTCTTCGGAACGCTTCCAATCCTCTCGAGTGAACGGATCACTTCTAGTCCGAGGGCTTCATAGGCTAGGCTCTCCAATAATTTACCGGACTTAATGTTTTCCTGAGCCTGCTTCTTAGCCTTGATCACTAGGTCGAATAAGGCCCTACCCGGGGTTCGGGCTTCAACTCTTAACTCGTGTGATAGAACTCTATTGATTACTTCATCGGCTAGATCATGGTCTAAGCCAATCATCCTAGTAACTTCTTCGAGGAGGTCTTCAAGCCTTCTAATCGGTGTAACAGCCATTATTTTCCCGAAGAAGGATGAAAGCCCATTAACAACCTCCTCCCTACTAGGCGGGTAGTACCTGCCGTCAACGCTATCTACAAGCCCAACCTGCCCCAGTATTTCAAGAATCCTCTCTACTAGTCTTTCATGAACGCTCTTAACCCTATGAATACCCCCATAGAAAGCTCTATTCTTAACATGCTCAGCTATCTCATTAGAGCTGAGGCCAGGCTTTTCATTTATGATACTAATAATAGGCTCTACAACATGGAAGAAAGCCTTTAATCCACGATTAGTAACAATGTATAGGTTCTTACCACCCTTATAGAACTTTTTCAAAACACCACGATTAACAAGTTTCTCAACAAGGCTTGGATTAATAGATTTAAACACTACCGGCCTAGCAAGGTCTCTAATAGTTGAAGCCCTCAACTCTTTAATAATAAGCTCCAGGTTATTAAGGAGTATTTCAAGCTCAATATTATTCAGGGAGAAGTAAACAATCCAATCAACACGTTTACCATGAACACTCAAAACCAATAACACCCTTAACACTTATTGAACCGGATACTCCACGCACACCATGTTTAAACTAATACTTAACGGGAATCAAAAACCCAGCCCCCTAAAGCCTAGTCCTAGTTTAGTGGGAAAGGCTTTTATTCTGAACCTCTTTCAAATTATATGCGAGGTGATGCAGTTGCAGCGCCAATGGAGTTAGGCCTAATCCGGACTCCTCAACTAGTTGAATACATTCCATCCTCCTGGTATAATATAGTACCAGACCTCCCCGAACCACTTCCTCCAATGAAGCTACCTAACGGCGAGATAGTTAAGCCCGAAATGCTAGAACCGATCTTTACCAAGGCTGTGATCGAGCAGGAGTTTAGCAGGGAGAGATACATCGAGATACCCGGCGAGCTGAGACTCCTATACGCCGAGCTCGGCCGGCCGACTCCGCTGTTGAGGGCTAGGAATCTCGAGGAATACCTCGGGACATCGGCGAGGATCTATTATAAGTATGAAGGAGTAACACCGACCGGTAGCCATAAGATCAACACGGCAATAGCGCAAGCCTACTATGCTAGGATGGAGGGAGTTAAGAGACTGGTAACCGAGACTGGTGCGGGGCAGTGGGGCTCCGCGTTAAGCCTCGCTGGATCACTGGTGGGATTAAGGGTTAGAGTTTACATGGTTAGGATAAGCTACCTGCAAAAACCTTATCGTAGAATAGTAATGCAGCTCTACGGGGCTGAGGTATACCCTAGCCCGAGCAATATGACGGAAACCGGTAGGAAGCTATTAGCGGAGAACCCGGATCACCCGGGAAGCCTGGGGATCGCTATTAGTGAAGCAGTAGAGGACGCTGCGAAGCACGAGGATACGAAGTATAGTCTAGGATCAGTATTGAACCATGTACTACTACACCAGACAATTATCGGGTTGGAGGCTAAGAAGCAGCTAGCAGAGATCAACGAGTACCCGGACATAGTGATCGGATGCGTAGGCGGTGGAAGCAACTATGCAGGGCTAAGCTACCCCTTCATACACGACCGGTTGAAAGGTAGTAGCAATACAGAATTCATAGCGGTCGAGCCAGTAGCTGCTCCATCAATGACTCGTGGAGAATATCGCTACGACTATGGTGATACAGCCGGGCTAACACCACTACTAAAAATGCACACACTCGGACACACCTATATAC
>WAON01000266.1 GCA_015521265.1 Desulfurococcales archaeon | reverse complement strand
TATCAACAACGGATAAATCAATACTAAGTGTAAGTTTTGATCTAAGATATGATCGAAGAAGTAATAAGTTCTATATTAGAATAGATAAACAAGCATCATATAACGATAGAGTTGTTGTAACGGAAGGAGATGACATAATAAAGATAATTATTTCATTTAAAGGCTCTAGAAAAAAAGAATTAGTAAGGAAGCTTCTCGAAGAATACGGATTGGTAAAGTAGCATTGATAAATGACTTCATAGATTTATTCGTAGAAGATCCTAATGATAAAGTATTGAGACTACTAAAACACTTTGGATATAGAGCTATTGTAACGGATAAAGCAAGGGACAAAATACAAAGAGTAAACGGTATAGTTATTGTGAAAGGATTATTACTATCTTCAAAAGACGAGAAAAGCCTTCGAGCAAGGCTCAAAGGTGTAAAGGAGGAGTATTCTATAGTTCTTATCGAACCCTTATCAACTGCAGCCGCTAGGTTTGCAGCACATGATTCACGTGTTGATGGGATCGCGCTAACATGTAGAAATACATTATACATGGATCCCGGGCAAGCCGGCATGATGAAACAGTATTCTAAACCCCTTATACTACCCTTAAAAGACTTAATAAAATGCCCCTATAGGATTGTTTCAAGAATCTTTAGAAGAATAATCCTTTTCCGAAGTAAGGATATAAACGTAATCCCTGTAAGTAGATCTAGTGAAACCGGCGACGTTATGAATCCAACTACTACCCCCTTATTCCTAAGCTATTTGTTTGGGTTAAATAAGGGTTATTGGCTGTATTCGATTTCCAATGCTCCCAGAGAAATACTTGTAAAGAATGGTGTAAAAATATGAATAACATAATTTATGCTGCGGTCTTGTTATCAATATCATTATCTATTATATCATTAATCATTGTTCTACAAATGTATTTACAGACTAGAAAAATATTTAGGCTATTTAAAACTAAGCGTTTCAAACCAATTATTAAAAAGCCCTTAAAGATAAGGAAGAGATATATTGTCTTTATGATTCTTAGCAGTAGAGAGTTTAGGAGGGAAGAAGTAGCGAATATAATAAGTAAAGGATTTAAAGAGTTCCTTGGTATTAATTCGTTAATCCAAGCAGATCCGTATCTCATATATTATGATCCAAGGCTCAAGAGGGGTATTATACGGATAGCACACATTTATAAAGACCAAACATTAGCGGTATTCGACTATGTAAATAGATACATTTTAAAAGACGCAGTCATAATCCCCCTTAAAACAACTGGAACTATTAAGAAGGCTAGGAAAATCATGTATAAGCATAGGGTAGAACTACAATTATAAATTATAACCCCCGATACCCCTTATATGTTGTTATAGATGATGAAGCCGCTCCAATATAGATATTGATGAAGAACTCGCGACGAACTGATATTTTCAGGGTAACAATTAAAACCCGACATACATAGATGATTTATTGGATGCGGGGGTGCCCGAGCCTGGTCAAAGGGGGCGGACTTAAGACCGGCGGACACGTTTAAACCGCCGAGGGGGAGATCCGCTGGCGTAGGCCTGCGTGGGTTCAAATCCCACCCCCCGCACTCATCATAATGATTCCGCTCAGAATCCGTGGATTCTTCATAGTAGTATTATTCCGTTTTCGGACTCTTCATCATCGCTATAATAGCATGTAGGAATTTGCTATCAATACTTATAATATCCCCACATAATATTATTTGGGTTTAGAGCAATAATAGTGCTCCTACAAGTGGGCTAATTATTTTAATGAGGGGTGAAACATAGGAATGGGTTTAGGCATTCCCGCAGCAGCATATGATCGCGCAATTACCATATTCTCGCCAGACGGCAGGATCTACCAGGTTGAATACGCTTTTGAAAGCGTCCGCAGAGGCTGGACTACTCTTGGGATTAGGACTAAGAGCGGCGTTGTAGTAGTTGTTGAGAAGAGGAAGATTTCCCCATTGATTGATAGTAAGGCTATACAGAAGATCTTCAGGATCGATGATCATATTGGAGCTAGCTTTGCGGGAATAGCTAGTGACGGGAGGGTTCTAGTCGACTATGCACGCATGCTTGCCCTCCAGCATAGATTCTACTATGATGAACCAATACCGGTTGAATACTTAGCTAAGCTAGTATGTGACGTTAAACAAGCCTATACTCAGCATGCTGGTGTTAGGCCTTTTGGTGTTGCAATAATATTTGCAGGAGTAGATGATAACGGTCCACAACTAATAATGACGGAGCCGAGCGGTAGATACCTCAGCTACTATGCTGTGGTTATTGGTGATAAAAGCAGTAATGTTACAGAGTTCCTAGAGAAGAACTATAAATATGAGCTTTCAATGCATGATACGATTAAGCTTGGTATTGAAGCTATTGCAAGGATAATTGAAGGTAGGGTAGCCCCTGAAAATATTGAAGCCGGGTATATCAGCGTTGAGGAAAAAGTATTTAAGATCATGGGATACGATGAAATAGGAAAATACCTAGAAGAACTGAGAAGTGAAGGCAGGATTAAGTAGCTCCCATACTAATTAATTGCGGCTATGATTCATAGTTTTTAACCTGGTGTAAGGGAAATGACTACAAAATACGTCGTAGCAAGATATGAGGCTAAAGGACATAGATTTGAAATACTTGTAAAACCAGAACTGGCTCTTAAGTTTAAAGAGGGGAAGAAAGTAGATATAGATGAGGTATTAGTAGGCGATTTTGTCTATAAAGATGTAAAACGCGGTTTAAAAGCTTCACCCGAATCATTGAGGAAAGTATTTGGAACGGATGATATTAAGAAAGTAGCTGAGGAAATACTTCGACATGGCGAAATACAGTTAACAGCTGAGCAACGGCGGAAGATTATAGAGTCTAAGAAGAAACAGATAATTAACTTAATTGCTAAGAATGCTATTGATCCTAAAACTAAGCTTCCAATACCACCGAAAAGGATAGAGTTGGCACTGGAACAGGCCAGAATACACATAGATATTTATAAGTCGCCGGAAAGCCAGCTTGAAAATATTGTTTCTAAACTCTCCAGGATCCTGCCTATAAAGATCGCTAAGGCCTATATAGTCGTTAGAATACCTCCCCAGTACAGCGGCAGGATTTATAAGCATATACATAGTCTGGGAGAGATTAAGAAGACTAATTGGCTTAGTGATGGAAGCCTACTAGTTGAACTCGAGATCCCTGCTGGGCTTCAGGATGAAGTTATCGATAAAATCAATAAGCTAACACATGGTTCTGCAACGGTTAAGGTACTATATGTTAAGTAGCAGGGGGTGTATGAATGAAGATACTCGTAGCTAATAGGCAAATAGTTAGACCGGGAGATGTAATCGCTATAATAGAAGATAAACAAGCAGTTGTCGAAGAGAAGTATTTTCCCGACAAGCACATCTATATTAGAGGGAACAAAGTGATGACCGATATTGTAGGGCTAACATCTATTAATGATAATGACATACAAGTTATCCCGTTAGAAGGCAAGTATATTCCACGTGTTGATGATGTCGTTATTGGTATGGTTGTTAGTGTAGGTATAACTAACTGGATATTAGACATAAACTCGCCATACCCTGCTGTTCTAAACGCTAACGAAGTTATTGAAAACTTTAACCCGATTACTATGAATCTTAGAGATTATTTAGATATAGGCGACTATGTTATCGCAAAAATAATAACTTTCGATCGGACAAGGGATCCGGTATTATCTGTTAAGGGGCGTGGTTTGGGGAAGATTACCGAAGGGACCGTGATCGAGGTTAAAGCGAGTAGGATTCCAAGAATAATCGGTAAGAAGGGAAGCATGCTTAATCTATTAACGCAAAAAACAGGGTGTAATATAATTGTTGGCCAAAACGGGTTAATCTGGCTTAGATGTAGCGATGAAAACGTCCTAGATGTATTGATAAGAGCTATTAGACGGATTGAGGCTCGTTCACATATTCGCGGTTTAACGGAGGAAATTAGAATGTTTTTAGATAAAAACCTTGGTAAGACGAGTGGTTAGCCATGATGCATGAAAAACCGGTCCTTATAAGAGAAGATGGTTTTAGACACGATGGGCGTAAACCCGATGAGCTTAGACCGATCAAGATGGAGGTAGGCGTATTATCGAACGCCGATGGCTCAGCATATGTAG
>WAON01000265.1 GCA_015521265.1 Desulfurococcales archaeon | reverse complement strand
TTAACGGTGTCCCGGAAGGTGAGCCGAGTATACGCGTGCGGGGTTACTATATTGATACGAGTATGAGGCAGAGATTCATAGAGTCCCGGGATGAGGTTATTGATATGCTTATGGCTGAGAGGGAGCCTGCTAAGCCTGCTAAGAACCAGTGTCCTGAGTCCTGTCCCTTCTACCATATTTGCTGGGGCGGTAATAGTGGGCGATAAACAATTGGGGGTTTAAGCGTCTTGGCCGTGTTGAAGAGGCTACTTATAGACGGTTATGGCGTAAAGGTCTCGGTCAGCAAAGGGTTGCTGGTGATCAGTAATGGTAATGGCGGGAAGAAAAAGATCGGTCTAGCCGATATAGACCAGGTTATAATTGCTACGAGCGGAGTAGTGATCACTAGCAGTGCTGTAAGGCTGTTAATGAGGAACGGCGTAGACCTAGTATTCCTAGGCCCACGGGGACTACCCATTGGGAGGGTTTACCCACCATATATTAATAAAACCGTTGACACTCGGCGGGCTCAGTATTTGCTCTACAACGATGATAAGAGATCACTCGAACTAGTCAAGAATATACTCTACTCAAAAGTTTACAACCAAGCAGGCCATTTAAGGAGGCTTGCAAGACACCTCGACAGGCCTGGTCTTAGAGATGTAGCTTATGATTTGATGAGCGACTACCTCGAGGAAGCCGGAACTGTTCATGGTAGTCTTGAGGCTAGTAGGGAGAAGCTTAGGATTGCCGAAGCACTAGCTGCCCATAAGTATTGGGAAACACTAGCCACTACGATCCCTGAAAACCTAGGCTTCACCGGTAGGAAGCCCGGGGAGGGTAGCGACGTTGTTAACCGGTGCCTAGACTACATGTACAGCCTACTATACTCCGAAGCCTGGAGGAGCCTAGTATTAGCGGGCCTAGACCCCTACGCCGGCTACATGCATACGGATAAGTCGGGGAAGCCCGTACTAGTATACGATTACTCTGAAATGTTTCGTGCAAGCCTAGTAGACTACCCATTATTCAGCCGCCTCAGAAACGGCTGGATCCCCGAGTGGAAGGATCGAGAGGCCGGCTTATTATCACCTAGTACTCGTAGAGAGCTGGTAAGAATCTTCACTGAGAACCTCGAGAAAAAAGCCGGGGCTCGAGGCGCTGATTCCAGGAAGAAGCTCGGATCACACCTGCAATGGTATGCCTACGAACTAGCAAGTTATGTACGTGGGGAGAAGAGGGAGTATAAAGGATTCCAGATGGAGTGGTGATCAAGTATGAAGATCATAGTAGCCTATGATATAGGGAACACGGTTAAGAGAGAAAAGTTCGCAAGGTTCTTGATGAGGCACGGGCTTGAAAGGATCCAGCGTAGCTTATTCATTGGGAGGGGCTCAGGCCAAGTGATCAAGGATATTACGAGGTATGCTGAGAAAAACATTGATCAAGGCCGGGACTGTGTACACGTATTCATACTAAACGATAACGAATACCTACAAGCAAAAATTATAGGGACACCGTGGAATCGAGGAGAGGAAATTGTACAGGTTGCAGTCATCATATAGTATAACACCATCAATGATCAGGAACTACGTCTACTGCCCCGTTATACCATGGATAAACACCCACTACAACATCTACGAGCCCCCAACTTATAGTATGGAGGAAGGATCCGAGATAAACTATGAAGGTTTAAAAGAGAAGATATGTAGGGAAAACGAGTGCGACGCCTACGTTGAGAAGCCAGTAGTAGACGGCGGCGATGTACGGGGTATTATCGATCTACTCGTGTTAAGGAAGAGGGAGAGGATTATCGTGGAGATCAAGAAGTACCGTAGAAAACACTACCAGCATCAGGTAGCACAGTTGAAAACCTACGCTGAAATATACAGCACTAAGAAGGGTAAAGCTATTCATAGACTACTACTAGTACAGGAGGGAGATGTAGTTTATGATAAGAGATATGAGTATGAAGACAAGATAGAGACTAAGAAATTGATCGAAGCTGTTAGGAGAGTGATTAACAGTGATAAACCGCCAAATGTGGAGCCTAGCGGAAAGTGTAATAGCTGCTGGTACAAGAAGGTCTGCCCAGTGTATCGATCCTATCTATAGTTAAGCATACAGGTCTTTTCACCAGTCCATGTCAACGAGTATCCATTCCTAGAAACCTCTATGAGACCGTAACCCAGCAGTTTATTTATACATCTATAGAAAGACGCCCTACTACCACTAACATCTAACAATTCAGCCCTATCTGTAGAACCAAGACAAATATACTTGAAAAACTCGAGACACCTACTCCTCCTAGCCAATATGAAGCCTAGAGCATCACTAGGTAACAGTAGTTCTCCAGTCCTAAACACTAAATTATTAATATTCCTCCTATTCTTCAATGCATAGAGAACCGATAATAAAGCAGTTCCAGGATCACTAAGGGAAAAATCAATAATAGAATCACCTTCCACGATAAACGATCTAGTATCAATGAATAAATCACTTGACTCAACAAAACTCACCCTACCACGCCTGAAATAGTCAACAAAACCCTTAACGAAACCATAAACCCTATCATCAACACCAGAACCACGAAGAACAACAACCTCATCAACCCTACGAGTCAAAAACAATAAGTTATCAAAACCACGAACAAACAATGAAGGATCAAAACCAACAACCAAAACAAGCCTCCTATAAACCAAACAAAACACCAAGTAATACTGTAGGCAAACAAATATATAAACAAAACCCTCCAAAACACGATGAAAAACTCACCATCAGTGATCAACTGTTCAAAAATCCTAACAGTTTAAAAATCATTGAACAATTATAAACTATCCTTTACAACCCAATAATCGGATACCATCAGTGATCTAGCGATCCATGTCTATGGACGTGTTTCCTTATACAACTCGATCACTAATTAAGCATAATAAGCAAACAAGAAACACTTAAATACCACAAAGGAGAAAACAATATACGGGTAACAACGATCAGAATTGGAAGTATTCTTATCCGTCTTGTCTGGAATCATGCTCGTGGTGGTAACAACGATCAGAATTGGAAGGATGGTCAATAT
>WAON01000264.1 GCA_015521265.1 Desulfurococcales archaeon | reverse complement strand
AGAGGGCGGGGGTGCCCGAGCCTGGTCAAAGGGGTCGGGCTCAGGACCCGATGGCGTAGGCCTGCGTGGGTTCAAATCCCACCCCCCGCACTATGAATTCTATTGTTCCCGTTATTGTTACCGAGCTCTGCTCTATCACAATGCGCTTTACTAATAACTCGAGTTTCTCACAGAGCAAGTCTTCCGATAGCATTTATCTAAACCCTTATAAGCTGTAAAGATGTTTATAAGGAAAACTAGTGTGTTGGAATGGCTAAGAGGAAGAATCGTGGTAGAAAAATGACCTGGGATGAAGCGATTAGGGAAGCAGCCGAGAAAACTTATCCAGTCCTCGTTAGGCTGAGAGAATACGATCTAAAACATGAAAGGGATAAGTTAGTAAATCGTAGCTGTTAACCAGTATTCTCTACTGGAGGTTTTCTCCCCATTACTTATTATTTGTGAAATGTAATGGGTTTGTTCTGGGAATATTTGAATGATGTAAGGGTTAGGTGGGTAGGGTTTGGGTAAGTGGACTTATTTTGAAGATAGGGATGAATTAAGATATGCTGGTAAGTATGGTGGTGGAAGCGTTTTGATTATTGAAAACAGAGATATAGAGATCTATATTAATATGGACGGTGAGATAAACGAGATAGTTATATATAATGCTTCGAAACACGTCCCCCTCGAGAAAATAAAGTATATAGCGAGCACAACTAGAATCGGGGATGCTTTAAATAAGTAATAAATGAGAAAATAATCGATTATTATGCGGAGGTGCTTAATGGTTTGAAATGGGTTTATTATAAGAGTAATGATGAATTACATGGATGGAATTCATCATCGGGGAAGCCTGTAGCTGTGATAATAGACTATGAAGATATAGAGATTCATATAGATTCTGATGGAGAAATACAAGAGGTAATTATTGCAAGAGCATCTGAAAAACTGGATATGGATGAAATAGAAGCTATAGCGGAAATAGTAGATGATTTCGAAATCACCTCAACCTAGCTACTATGATTATCAACTCTTAATCCAATAACTATTACTACCCTCTTATACCCGGATTAAACCTTGAAAGCTTTCAACAAGTTTATCCTTAATTTAAACAATTTGTTTAACACGGCGGGAAGGGATGGGGAGGTTGGGGCTATATATTATTGTTGTGCTGATCTTATCAGTAATCATTACTTCACTAGTCTACCTAGCCTATTATACGGGAGTTAAGAATAATACTGGTGTAAATAATCAAGTCAGAACTTCAAGCACGGTCCCAGCTTCAAATACAACTGTAGTAATACCACCAGCCCTACCAAGCAATGCAAGTTCTATAACCATAAATGCTTCGTTGCAAAGTATTAAGCCGGTGAAGAGATTATTCATTATCGGTGTTAGTAATGATTATAAATTTATCTTATTTAATGAAACACTATTCTACGGTGAAAACACATACGAGATCATAATAAACCACTGGCGAGAATTCAAAGAAAACATTCTTGGAGAAATAAAGAAGTATGAATCAAGCGGTGCACATATAACTAGTTACGAAATAAAGCCCTTGAACAATACCTACGCAGTAAACGTGTTATTTAGAGTTGATAACAGGATATGGAATAGTGGTGGAGAAGTAACAATGGATCTATTATGGTTCCTAAATAACTGGGGCCTAGACTTGATCAACAACCACTTCAACGAGTCGAATCACAGCCTAAAATGGAGTGGGTATCTAATGGGGGTATTTACTATAATAGATATCGAGCTACCGGAACAGCCAGGAATATATAAAGCATGGGGCACACCTTACGGCCATTGTCATGGACATATTTGGTGGCCTACCGGGTAATGGTAATTATTATCTATAAGTCCTTGAATAATAAAATATTGATGAATCATGACAGGTTTACTCGTAAACATAAATTCCTCGATAAATCCTGAAGGGATAGTAAAGGGGGAATACACTGATTCATGGGTATATAGCTACGTACATGATATACCCGTTTACCTAGTAGACCCCGATACTATGGATAAGATCTGTCCTCCAGAATGGAGTAGCGGTATACCATTAGAGAAGAAGAAAGGTTTAGATGAAATAATTGATTCTTTCCTAAACGCACCAGGTGAAGATATTGATGAAGAACTTGACAGGGTTTTTCGTAGGATTAAGGAGTTTAGGAGAACTTTCGTGTGCGATGGAGTATTCATTGATCAAGGACCAGGATATATTGACGATCACAGTGTTAAGTATCCGGCAGTATTCGTAACACCTGAGAGAATACATGAATCATCCACTAAAATATCCAGGGATACGGGGTATGATGTTGAAACAGTTTTCAGAGGATTAATGAAATCAGCAATTACACATGAATACACGCATGCCTTCAACTGGAAGTTAAGCAATGGTGTAAATACTAGGAGGTATAGTGAGGAACACGTTAAGATTATTGAAGAGCTTATAGCACAGCTAACATCATATTCAAACCTATCAGTCATGTACAGGGTATTCTTCACTAAGAAATCAACTAGTCAACCCTTAGAATATAATACTTGGAAGCCCTTTACAGCATTATGTAGAGGATTTTATAGCCAGTGCTCATACGATCTAGCCTATTTATGGTCTAAATATATGATAAGGAATAAGAAACCCCCAATATTTGAGGCAATATCACCTCTCCCACCGATCCTGCTATTGCTATCAGCTCCAATAGACCCGTTTATCCTTCATGAGTTAAGCGTAGTGTTCGGTTACCATAGGTTCTTCCATAGAGTGATAGAGCCATTTATAGTGAGGCTATATAGGGGTGGAAGGCTGGATGTTGAGAAGTATTTAAAAGTATTAGCGCTTCTACTCCTAGAGAGGGCTGGATAGACTTCTTCGATCTATGCTGTTTCTTTAACAGCTTTTATCCTTCCCCTATGTTTTATCCTTCTCATAATGCTCCACTTGAAGCGTTTCAATAATAGTCGAAAGGGCGGTTTTCCGGGGTGTGGTATTGTGTTTTTATCTTTTATTGCCTTGAATACTCCCTCCGGGCTTAGCTCTCCGATCTCGATCAACGTGTAGGCTATGCCTATGTATTCGGGTATGTGTGCATCACTATTAGCAAGGCCTGGTAGGTCGAGTATTTTAGCGGCCTCGAGTGCTTTCCTGTTGGCTTTCTTTGAGGCTGAAGCGTTCCATACCTCGATCGCGTCCCATAGCTCGGCGTAATCGTATATTAGATCCCCTATGCCCTTCCTAAACAAGTCGAATGGATGGGCTGGTGCTACGAGGCAATCATTACTGTGGGCTTCATCTATGAGTTCCGGTATGCTCCTCGGGGTATTAATGGGTTCGTAGCAGTATACTAGTACGTCTCCATGTTCTGTTCTAACCTCGTTACCAATAATTACTAGTGGAGCCTCGGGATGCCCCCTTGCTAAGCGGAGGGCTTCCACTGCTCCACGGAAAGTATTATGGTCCGTTACAGCAATAACTCTTAAATCCTTATAGATAGCTTCAAGTATGATCTCCCTAGGCCCCATTCGTCCATCGCTATAATACGAGTGTATATGCATATCTGCACGAACAAGCAAATCCTAAAACCACCCAGTAATAATTAGTTAAGCGTTGGAGGCAATCAGTCTTGGCCCGTGTAGTTATTGATTACTCCCGCTGCAACCTCTGCGGCTTATGCATCCAGTACTGCCCCGGCCATGTTTTCAGTATTATTAATAATCGTGTTGTTGCTAGGGATGAATACTGTGTTGAATGCTATGCTTGTGTACCATTATGCCCTACTAGAGCTATCAGCATCGAGGAGCCAGATCCATGAAAAACTAGAGGTAATAAGGCTTCAGTTCTCCTCCACAATATGGGCAGCGGTAGTGTAGTTTCTTAGCATGTGCAGCGCAGAAGAATGCCTCCCTACCCTTACTAACACACCTGGGGCAGTAATAAGCATCTCCAGTCTCAACTGCTTTAAACAAGTCTATATCCTTATGACAGATAGCACACTTAACCGTAACCCAGCCTTTATGACCGGCTTTATTCACACCCTTAAGTAAACCGATCGTCAAACACTTTCACCCATCAATCATTCTCTACAATACACGCCCTGCTATCAACGATACACTCGTTAAGCCTTATAAACATTATTTTCCCCAATTATTGATCAATAATACTTGAATCCACCTATTCAAAGCGTGGGGCCTGGAATTGATAGTATTAGCTGCTACAGCCGATATACATAGTCCAAGATACCTATCCGGCTTCCGGGAAGCCATGGAAGAGTATAGTGGGGACCCTAAAGCCTTCATACTAGCCGGGGACATAGTTGAAAAGAATAAACACGAGTACTTACAGCCAGTGCTAAGCATGATTAAGGAGAAGTACCCGGACACCCCGATCATAGCAGTATTTGGAAATGAGGAGTATAGGGGGTATGAGGAAGTCTACCGGCGGAAATACCCGGAGATAAAATGGCTAGATGACGAATACACTATACTCGATACAGGTGATGGTAGAGTAGCCATTATCGGTACCCGGGGGGCATTGGAGAAGCCTACAAGTTGGCAGGCTAGGAACATGCCGTGGATCAGGAGGGTTTACGACGAGCTACCGGTTAAGCTTAAGAAGCTAGTACTCGATGTTAGGGAGAGGGAGAAGCCTAGGTTTATAGTAGTAGTTTCCCACTATGGTGTCTGCATGGATACGCTAGTTGGTGAGCCTAGGAGGATCTGGCCTTATCTGGCTAATCCCCGAGTTATCGAGGAGATCGGGGGCTTAGTAGATGTAGTAATACACGGACACGCTCATAACTCTAAGAAAACAACGAGTATTTATAAGTCTACTAGAATATACAACGTAGCACTACCAGCTAATAAGAGGATCGTTGAGGTAAGATTGACCAGCGTTAAAACGGGGATTCTTGAATGGTTTAAGTAGGGGTTTAATGGAGGGGCTGGGTTGGGTCTTCCAATACTTCAAACTGCTCCGCATCGCAGACCAGTAGTTACAATCTCAATCATAGTTATAAACTTCATCGTATTCCTCATGCTACTCTATTATCCGAGCCTCATAGTCCCGGGAGCACTGAGTACTTTTGATGCTCAGCGGGAACTAGCTATGACTCCGATAGAGATTGTTCGCGGCGAGAGGCTTTGGACTCTCTTCACAGCTATGTTTGTACATGGTGATTGGGCCCATATACTTGGAAACATGCTATTCCTATTCCTCTTCGGAGGCCCGGTTGAATCAGCTATGGGTAGGAAGAGGTACCTGTTATTCTATTTTCTAAGCGGTTTATTCGCTGACTTATTCCATATATTGAGTATTGCTTTTATACCTCCGGAATACTTGGCTAGTGCTAGTGGATACATTGTTAATCCATGGGTTACTCCAACCCTTGGCGCTAGTGGTGCTATTAGCGGTGTTATGGCTGCTTATCTCGTCTATTATCCGAAGTCAAAGATCACAGCGATCTATCCTATATGGATTATTCCATTAATACTCGTACTACCGGCTTGGGCATTCATACTGATCTGGTTCTTGATGCAGTTAATATTCGGATTGATAAGTCTTATAGGAGTATTTAGTAGTGTAGCTTTCTGGGCTCATATCGGCGGGTTCCTATCCGGTATAGCGATGGCTCCATTATTCCTTGATCCCAGGCTTAAGGCTTTGATCAGGGAGTATAAGCACCTGCTCGAACGCTATGGTAAAATGTTCTTGTCCGGTATGTATAGGGAGGAGGATGTTGAGGATTACTATTAGGGTCTGAGTCCTTCATAAACAGCTAATCCCGCAATTACTCCTAGGAGGGCTGTGTATTCCTCGAATCCTACGCCTTCCCTCCTAAGTTTTAGGTCTATGTTGAAAAGCTTCTTACTACCCTCTTTTGTAAGCATTAATCCTTCACTTACTGCTTTCTCTAACTCCCTCTTAGCCCACTCAGGCATTCTAGGTGTTACTAGGTCTATGTATAGTTTTATGAGGGCATTGTTTGCATCATTGTATTTATGGTAGTACTCGAGGAGCTTCTTAACATAATGGCTAATACCCTCCCTAAGATCTAGGCTTCGATAACCCGGCCACTTACTAGCGAGTGTACTGAATACGTCGTGGAAACTAGTCTCGCCCTGGATAGCTCCCAGCCCGGTGTAGCCGGTCATTGTTAGGTGTTGGTACATGTCTTCCCTATGAATACTCTTCAGGGAGTCTATGAAGGACTTGATCTCCCTCCAATTCCTACTGTAAAGGACTAGTTCTAAACCCCTCTTCACCTTCCCGTAGTCGCTTATAATGCTTTCAGGCTCCGAGTATGCTATTGCGAAAGCGTAGACCATGCTTGGAACAATATAGTCTGGGTAAACATGCTTTGGATTCCACCTATAAGCTTCCCTGAGAGCCTTAGCCAGTAGCTTCCCGAAACCCATATGGGTAGCTGCTAACTCGCCCCTCCTAACCCTAACACCTAGACTAGTAGCTTCTAACAGGTAGTCTGATACTGAGAGGATTGAGGAGTAAACGTGGTCGATTCCTGCTTCAAGCCTTAACCTGTGAAGACCCCCCGGCTTGATCGTACTATATACTGCTAAATGCATCCCCTGCAGGATCGATTTAACCGTGTATACGTCCAAGGCTTAAACACCACTATTAATCCCAGAGACATTAAACAATAATCTAACTGCCGGGATAAAAACAGTGTGATAATATGATTTTTGAAGAGTATATGGTGGTTGAGAGTTTATGTTGGGGGAGAGAATTGTTAAGGCTGTACTTGTAGCTTATTATTGGCTCGTAGTATTTACGATACTCTACGTTTCAGGTGCTGGATTACTTGACTCAATAATTGAATCATTATTAATCATAGCGGCTCTAATAGTTGGAGTTAAGACTAGGATTAGATTCGTGGATAATGTATGGTTTCTGCCGGGTAGCTTCCTAGTCCCCCTATTCTTCTCTATCGAGGTAATATTACGCTCTGACTTATTATTCTCCCTTGATCGCCTTGTTGTCTTTATAATTGCAATACTAATAGGTGGGCTAGGCGTATATTTATTATCAAGTATTCATAGAAGAGGCGTCTACGTTGATTTCCTATTATCAATTATCTACCTATCCTCGCTAGGATCAGTTGCTTCAAACCCGTTAGGCGGTAGTTTATATGAAACCTATGCTTTAATGTATCCATTAACACTATTCTCCCTACTATTAGGACTAGAAACCAGGGCTTTCCTGGGGAGGGTTGGGGGGTATAGTATTGTTATCGGCGGTGATGGATTACTAGATGCATTAGTATTAATACCCATTACAACCCCGCCCTTAACAACTGGTTTAACACTATTATTCCAGTTCCTCGAGGTTATTAGTTAGAAAGGTTGTCAGGGTGAGAGCTCTTCTTCACAACCCCTATTTACGAGTAGGGGTTCGGATGGTTTGCTATTCATCACCCCTACTTCTTAATCATGTCTACTAGGTGTTTTATAATGATTGGCGCTGGGTCTACTCCGGTTGCTTCCCTAAGCCCCTTCCATATTGGGAAAGCGTTTACTTCTATAATGTAGTGTTTCCCGGTTTCTTTATCGACTATTATATCGACTCCGGAGTAGTCTAAACCTAGTATTTTTGTAGCTTTGAGGGCTAGCTCGTAGCTTTCCGGGTCTTCTTCTCTATGTAGTGGTACTCCGCGGGCTCCTCGGGCTATGTTTGTCTTCCACGTTGTATTTATTACTCTCTTCATAGCTGCTACAACACGGTCTCCAACGATGAATACTCTAACATCGTATCCTGGCTTCTCAATGTATTCTTGGAGGTATAATGGCTGGTTATGGCTTAGCAGTGTTCTCGATACTTGGAAAGCTATGTCTGGATCTGTTAGTAGTGTTGATCCGAGTCCTAGGCTTCCTGTTAACGGCTTATACACTATCCTCCCACGTGTTTCAACCAGCCTCAACGCCGTGAAGGGGTTTTCTGATAGGTATGTGTCTGGTACTGGGAGTCCTTTAAGTGCTAGTGTTAGTAGTGTTGTCCATTTGTCTCTTGCTAGCAGGATTGAATTTGAATTATTAATAACGGGTATAAGGGCTTCTAGTGCACGTATAACACCTATCCTCCGTAGGAAGGATTCATGTGTAAACAGTAAACCCAGTCCCCTAACAATAACGGCGTCAACCCTTAACTCCTCCCGATGTATCCAAGCCTTAACCCTACCACTAGTAATTCCGACATCCACATCCTGTATCCTAATATAAACCGGTTCATAGCCTAGTTTCCCTATACTCTTCAATAATTCACTAGCGCTCCAAGGCGGTTCTTTCCTGTGATGAATTACTCCTATCCTATACAATTATGGATCAGTCCCCTGGGGGATTCTACTTGAATATGTGGGGGGTTAGACTTTGACTATTCTCGATGATAACGCGAGTAGTAGGAGTATTGCGAGTGTTAATGTGAATACGTATGCGTTTGCTAGGAAGTCTTTTAGTCCGCCGAATGCTAGACCGGTGATCGCTCCCAGTATTATCGATACTGCGGTGAAGGCTGTTAGGCTGAATACTTCTTTAACGCTACGGTGTAGTTTAGAATAGTATACTAGGTATAGTAGGAGGATGAAGGCTATAGCGGTTCCATAAATTATACTGTAACGGTTTATATCGGCAGTCATTACAGCGTAGTCTAGGTATAGTAGGAATAGTATTAATGCTAGAAACTTCGAACTATACAGTAGTTTATCCGTCAATCCCATACCTTAACACCTACCCATACACTACTAAGCGGTTGATAGTATAAAGGTTATCCCGTTACGCGGCTGTATAGGTATCCGAGAATTGCAAGGTAGATCTGGGCTTCAAGCGGATCAGTATTCATCTCTAAAACATGTAGTCTTGCACCAGTCATTCCAAGCCTAAACCTCTTCTCCCTCAACAAGTACTCGTCTACCCCAGTAGCTAATAGTAATACATGTCCCGGCCCCGTAACGTATTCTATGGGCTCATACCATGCGTTAACGCCTTTGCCTCGGAGTGCTTCAACGATATAGTTTGCTGATGCTTCTATTATCCTTGGCGCGGTTACACGTATCTCTCCTACATTCTTGATCTCGTTGAGGATCCCCGAGTACTTCGCGTATAGTTCGTCAACGACAACGGCAAAGCCCTCCTTCGCGTGGAGGTAGAGCCTCTCCCCCCTCCTACCCATCTTATCCCTGTAATGCTTAGCCGTAGCTTTGTATGCGGCTATACCCATTATTAGGGAGGCTTCTAGTTCATCGCTTGCATCAATATATACCGGGTTGTACTTTGCAAGATTATCCCTTACAACATCGTTTCCCGGCTCACTGCTTAATACCAGGATCTTGTAACCGGTTAGATCTGCTGCTTGTAGGAACTGTATCGTTGATACTGATGCGGGGTTTGTTGTGAAGAATACTGTTTCACCAGGCTCGTTGTAGACTAGGGTGTAGTATGCTAGTGTACCAGCGTCTCCGATTAATACCTTACTCCAGTCGTCTAGGGTACTAGTCATCCAGTAGATTACTTGTGCTGGCAGATAACCTAGCCTATGATAGGCTACAACTAGCCTTCTAGCCCTTTCTAACACGCCTTCAATAAAGGGCTGTATCTCCCTAGCCCTCTTCTCGAGCCTGCTTATCAGGTTTTTCAGATCAACGCTGTCTCCAGTGCTTTGCAGCAACTACACATCCCTTCATCCGGTTTATCCGGTATCTTCTCAATAATCCTTGGTAGTAATTGCTTAGCCTTCATAGTATTCTGCTTCATAGTCTCTAATACTTCCTCGGCAGTAACCGGTTTCTCAGCCCATACATCATAGTCTGTAATCATTGCTACCGTTGCATAGCAGATCTCCGCTTCACATGCTAGGCTTACCTCGGGTACGAGAGTCATACCGATAATATCTGCATGAAATACTTCTTTCCAGATCCTGGATTCAGCCCTAGTACTAAACCTAGGCCCCTCGATACAAATGTATGTTCCGCGATCATGGATCCTGAGGCCATTAACCCCCTTTGCAGCTTCAAGTATTATCCTCCTAAGATGCTCGCAGAATGGATCGGCCATTGATACATGTGCTACAACACCGCCCTCAAAGAATGTGTGCGGTCTAATACCCTTAGTCATATCGATAAACTGATCCGGCACGACGAAGTCTCCCGGCTTATAATCCATTCGGAGGCTACCAACAGCTGAGAAGGCAACTATCCATTTAACGCCGAGGCTCTTCAACGCCCATATATTAGCCCGGTAATTAACCCGGTGCGGAGGAAGCCTATGCCCCCTACCATGCCTTGGTAGGAAAGCTATCTTCTTACCCTTTAACTCCCCGATAACGATCTTATCGCTCGGCTCACCATATGGAGTATAAACCTTAACCTCATCGAGGACACTGAGCCCAGGGATCTCGTATAATCCACTACCACCAATAACACCAATCCCAACACTCCACCTAGGCCTAGGCGGGAACATCAATTAATCCCTCCAAGAGTTTTTACACGGAGAAATATAAATTGTTCCGAGATCAATGAATATTATGGGAGATTAAGATTAAAGTACTTATTTCCAGCGGAGACGAGGATTGATCGTATTAATCGTGTCTCTAGTATACATTTACAATGTTAGGAGGAGAGTTTTAGTTGAAGGCCCTAGGACGAGATACATTGTTATATCTTATTCGTTTATTCTACTCGCTTTTATAGAAGCGATAGCTTACGCCTTAATATATGGTAACATAATAGATATATTCTTAATAATACTGAGTTTCATCCTAGCTTTAATTTATCCAAGCCTGATCATATTTCATCTAAGGAGAGTGAAGAAAAACCTGCCCTTTATTTTTAAGGCTGACTATAAGCATTATAGAGATAGTATTATGAAGAGCGGCTTGATCATGTATTATTTTGATCGGGACGAGAAAACAGCGATCAAGTTTATCCGGCTATTCGTGCCGATCGATTCCATAATTTTGATTTATCTTGTAACATATCTTGGTTTAGCGATTACAGGTAACTCATACTTTACCAGGTTGATTAGCTTGATTCTCACAGTTGTATGTATGGTGCTAATCGTTATAGTACCGATCTATACCGGTAAAATACAAGGGGAATTAATCGATCAATACTTTAGATTAAGGGTAAAGAAATTATCCATGGATTCACCTAGTAATCCTCAGACTTCTTAGTTCTTCATAGTATTTCCTACCGGGCCCTTCGAGGAAGTATTTCCTCGCCGGCTCAAGCATTTCTATAAGGTATTCTGCAATCATGTTCTTAAGGTCTAGTGGGTGAATCTTTCCCTCCACGTAGTCTTTCTCCAACATGCTCCATGATTGGTAGGTTTTCTCCTCTCCCGTCTTCTTGTTAACAAGTATTATTTCCCTACCGAGTCTTTCAAGCCATGGTGCTACAACGTATTTTCCGATCTCGAATACTGGGTTATAGGTTGTTATTCTTGGTGGGCAGTAGGCTTTCCTAATCTTCCTCCTAATAACCTCGGGCTCATCGTGTATGAATATTGCAGTCTCCGGCTTAGACTTAGACATTTTAACATCAATGATTCCCTCTTCGAGTTCCTCCCTCCTACCCTTCTCCCTCGCTTCAACGATCCTCTTCCACTGGTCCTCCGTGATCTTGAGGCCCATTAGTAGGTGGTGGTGCATTGCTACCGGTTTATACCCGAACTCGTCTCCGACATCTATTGCTATAACGTGTGCTTTCCTCTGATCCATTCCTCCATGTGCTAGGTTAATATTCATAGCGAAGATATCTGCTACCTGCATCGGCACGTATATTAGCTGGGCGAAGCTGATTGACTCACCCATCCTACGCCCCATGATCGTTATACTCCTCCTAATCCTGGCTAGTGTAGTCTTCATGGAAACCCTTAGTACTTTCTCGAAGTAGCTTAGGCCTAGCTTCTCGTATAGTTCCGAACCCATAACGTACTCCACACGATCAGGGTCACCGCCTACGGCTTCAAGGCTAATCCTAAGAGCTTCCTTGAAATAACCTCCTGCAACCCTCTTAATAGTCTCGAGGTCTCCGCCGAGCTTCTTATTGATCCATGAGTGATAATCTGCTAGGAATATGGTTGTCTTAATACCGGCTCTCTGTAGATCGGCTATTTTCTGCATAGTAACAATACCAGTCCCTAGGTGTACGAAGCCGCTGATCTCGAAGCCTATATAGTGTTTAAGCTTTACGCCGGTCTCTAAGTATTCCCTAAGCCTCTCCCTAGTCAATAATTCCTCGGTAGGCGGCTTCTCAACAAGCCTAATGATCTCTTCGACGTCGACCAATAAATAAACACCCCGCATACTAGAGACTACTCTGCGGTGTAATGATTAAAGCATAGTGGTACAATTTAAGTTATACTTTATTAGGTTAAGCCTAGGCTTAACATTGATCCCAGGTTTTCCATTACCTGGATTACTCGTTGTAGATTATAATGTTTATTAGGGCTCGGCCCTTCTTGATGCCTAGCTTCTCCTTGATCTCTCTTACTAGTTCATCATCCATGTAATCCCTTATTATTTCCGACCCTGTATTAATAATGTTTATGTGTTCCCTAGTATTAGTCTCGATCCTTGTCTCGCCCTTGAAGCTGAAGAGCCTTATTAAACCGATCTCTTCTAATTTTTTGAGGGTAGTATATAATGTTGAGAAGCTTACCGTCGGCATCTTCTCCTTCACTAAACTATATATCCTGTTTAGCGATGGATGCTCTTCCCTGT
>WAON01000263.1 GCA_015521265.1 Desulfurococcales archaeon | reverse complement strand
TATCCGAGTTATAAACCGTTTGTTGGGCCTGTTCGGGGTGGTGGTGTTGTTTTGGGTTTGAATATTAGTTTTGCTGAAAGGCTTGCTGTTGGTTATGTTGTGAAGTATTTGGGTTTGAATCGTAGCCAGGTCAGAGTTGTTGATGTAAGTGTTGGCCATACTAGTATTGAGATAAGGGATGCAGTGATCATTATAGAATTCAACATTACTAAAAACGGAGTATCAAAGCACGGAGGCTTCATATACCTCGACGCAACAGGCAGACTACACGGCTATCTAACATCATACTGGGTTGGACGTTTTTGGATCGATAAAATATATGATAAATGTACTGGAATAGGGTATGATGATCGAGGGGTTCATGATTTTGTTATTAAAACTTTAAGAGAATTAGGATATACTGTTGACGGTAAGAACGTGGATGTGGTTGTTAATTATCGGGACTTTGCTAGAGGCACTCGTATATTATTTAACCTAACTGTTTATGGTTATCCAATCGCTAAATTGGGTGGATACGATAAGCCCTTAAACTTTTTAGGCGGTCTATTTTCAGTGTGTAATTATGGATCTAGAAAGATATTTTTAACGTTGATTATTGATGGTTATGAGGCTATTCGTGCTTATGAGCTTGGTTTGTTTGTTCATGTTGGTAATCCGCTGGTTGGTAGGGGTGATGCTTTTCATAAGGCTTTGGATGTTTTGAAAAGTAAGGGTGGTGTTAGTGAGTATGACTATAAGTATCTAGGGCTGTTCTGGGTATTCCTACCAGACCCGGATCATAAGGGGAGGTATCTATCAGTACCTCATTTAATGTATGTCTACAAGTTTAACGTAGTCTACAGTGGTAAGACTGGTGAATACCACTACTATGCTTTGGTAGATGCTTTGACGGGGGAGGTTGTTTTGAAGTAGTAGTGTTTTGTGGGGGGTGGTTGGTTTGAGGTTTTCGTTTATGAGTTCATGTTTTATTGTCCTACTTGTCTTCCTTGTTTCAGCTTCTAATGTCTTAGGCGGTTTAATTCTTCGTTATCCAGTATTTTTTGGTTATGAGTATCATGGTTTTCCACCGGGTAGTAGTGGTTATTTTGTCCCGGATTCGTACCTTTATGTTCCAGGTAAGCATTTATTGTTCATCGTCCTCCACCCGCTTGAGGTTCTTGTTACTCAGCTTGGCTGCCTCTACGTTTATTCCACCGACCTGGGGGTTGATCGCTGTTTATCCTTCCTGCACGCATCACCGATCCAGGCTTATGTATACGGTGATAAGCTATTCGTAGTAGCCGGTGTTTACCCTGAGGATGAGCCCGGCCCAGTCCTATACACTATGAAGGGCTTCGCAGTCTACATGATCAGCCTAAAGGATTACCGTATACTTGATAAACACAATGTCTATATCAAGGATACCGGTATGATTGTACCCTATAAGGAGATAGTTGATCTCGGCGATAACTCCTTCCTAATACCATTAGCAAGCCTAGGAACCGGTATGGGATTCTATAATAAATTGTACCGTGTAAGAGTTCATGGGGACAGCTTCGATATCGAGGAAGTATTCAGTGTAGAGTCGGAGTATCACGACTATACTAAGCCGATATTGACAAATGAGTACATTTTATGGGGCCCATACATTATCTCGAGGAACAACTACAAGTTGATAAGTGATCTTAGGGGCGGTGCGAACGTAACCCATATGTCCCTACTAATCAATAACACCTACGTGTTCACAAGGTATTATGATTATGAAAACTACTACGCACTAGAAGCAGTATACTACGACGTTGAGAATAGGGAGATTATTGGACACACAATACTCTACAATAAGAGTAAGGATAGGTACGAGTATGCCCTGATAGATTATGGAGTATTCAATAATAACAGGATACTATATATAGTGTCAAAAACGATCAACGGCTTAGACATCTTCGGGGCGAACAGTATAGCAGTATACGACTACGATATATGGAGTAATAAGACATTCTACATCGGAAACTATACGGCTAAAGAATACTACTTTGGAAAATATCTTGGATACGAGATAGTAATACTCGATGGGGCAGGTAAACTATTAATAATCGATCCGGAATCCGCTAAAAGCTATATAGTGAAGAATAAGTTCTTCAGGGAGGAGATGGGTTCTGAGTATGGGCTTGGAGACCTAGTAGTATACCATGACCCGGGGAGTCATAGGTACTACTTGATCGCTATCCCCGTCGGAGGCTACGGCTTCTACAGGATATGGTTCGAGGAGGAGGAACTATCACCACTACCAGAACCCCCAGTTACACCCCTAATCCTCCTAGCAGCTATAACCATCCTACTCATAAAGAAGCATAGGAGAAAATGAGGAATTTATTTTTCCGTTTCAATAAGTTATTGATTGTATTAGGGCAATAATCACCGGTGTTATTCCTGCCGAGATGTTAGCAATACTATTCACTAACGCTATACCGTGCTCCGGCCTACTAGTCAATCTCGAAGCATACCCCCTAACTATTGGCCTCAGTATTCTCACCCCTATTATTATCGATGCAATCATTGCGAAGTATACGGCCGGGCTACTCGTTGCAATCGGTAGTAGGATTATTGAAGATGTAAACAGTGCACCGGTTAGGAAGACTATTCTCGAGTAACCCCTACCCTCGGATAAGTAGCTGAATACTAGTGATAATGCTAGGCCGGTGTAGCCTGCTAGGCTCCAGTAGTGTCTTAGCAGTGCTTCGCTGTAACCAGTTGTTATTTTTGCTAGGCTGAAGAGGTAGTCTCTGAGCAGCCCGTTTACTCCGCCCATTAATAATAGTATTGGTATTAGCCAACTAATTCTGCCGGCTTCTCGGAAAGCTTCTACTAGGCTGGGCTTAGCGGCTGGATCACCGGGCCTAGACGATTTATTCTTTGGGGCTAGTGGTATGAATACTAGGGAGTAAGCTGCAGCGATGAATAATCCTAGGGGGACTAGGTATCCGGGGCCGAGATACGATATTATTAGTGAGCCCAGCTGTACTCCGATGTATCCGGAGATTGAGCCTAGGATGAAGTATATGCTGAGCCACCTACTCCTCCACCCTGGGGCTACGCTGTCAACGATAAGGCTCTGCATTAGGGGCCAGTATAGGCCGGATACGAATCCTTCTAGAACCTTTACAGCGGGGTAGATGAGGGGTGGGAGCAGTATGTATAGGAGATAGGTTAGAGCTATTAGTAGAATGCTTAGGGAGCCGATGAATCTAATACTGTAGCGGATCATTAACGTGGAGTGTATTAGTGAGGAAAAGCTTCGAGCCAGGAAGAAGCCTAGTGTTAGGAGGGATACTCCTATGAGGCCCGTATACTTTAACGCTAAAAGGCTTATATGCGGGGATACAAAGCCTATAGCAATCATCAACACTGCGACGCTAAGCATTGAAGCAGTAAAACCACGTAGATCACTTATTGAATCCCTAATAGTCAATTCTTCATGGCCTCGTAGAAATGTAATAATAGGGTCAGATACAAAAACCTATCCATAAAAATATTATCTTTTATCCCTGCTCATAAAATTTTCAACAATATCGACTAGTTGATCCATAGTCTTAGCACCCTCAACCCTCTCCTCCCTAACAATCCTACCCTTCTCAACGTATAGTAGAAGTGTTGTAGGTGAAGCATGTATATTGTATTTCTCGAAGCTCTTCCTAGCTGCTTCAGACCTGCACTTCTGAGCGAACCAGTCGCAAAGTATTATAATATAATAAGTATTCTCATACTTCCCGCCGAACAGTTTTATGAATGTATACCATGATAAATCATAGATTCTACAGGCTGGGCACATCGTGTTGTCGAAGTATACGATGTAGTATCCATCACTCCATGGCTGGAAGGCTTCACCATCCCTACGTATCAATATCCACTTATCCCTATCACGATCATAAACATATATTCCATGAGGCGCATCAACACCAACAATATCCAGCTCAACCCTCTTCCCAGACCTCGGACTAGACAATATCTTCTTAGCCTTTTCCTCCAAGATCCTCTTAAAATCATCCAAAAC
>WAON01000262.1 GCA_015521265.1 Desulfurococcales archaeon | reverse complement strand
ATCTCAAGGTGTTTATAAAGTTATGAGATAGGATCGAGAATAATAATGGTTTAACCAGTTCGCTCCCGGCGTGTATTTCCCGAATTTATAGTTTAAACCCTTTACGACGTAGTTGTTCATAGATGTTTTCAACTAGTCGGGGCCCGAAGCCGGGTAAGCTTAACAGTTTTTCGCGTGGAGTAACTGCTAGTTCCTTGAGGCTTCGTATACCGCTGCGTATTAGTGTGCGGGCTCTAACCCGGCCAATACCCTCTAATGATACGAGTTCTAATGCATCCTCCTTTACGCCGTATTCTAGCCTAATACTCAGCCTGTACAATTTCTCGCCGAGAACTAGTTTTCCGGTCTCTTTCGAGATCCTTGCTAGTGAAGACGTGATCCATGCTGCTGTGTCTCTAGCACTATAGATATCGCCGGGTCCTACGCCTAGCTCTTTACCGATCTCATCCTCCCTAACCTCGTTAATCCACATACTCAGCATCCTCGCCTGGGCAAAGGCTTGAAGCCATTGATCATACTCGTACTCGTCAAGCTCAGGGGGATCAGGGATTTTACCCTGAGAAGCTAGATCTAGTGCTTCCTCCTCCAGCCTCTTAACAATCCGGTAGGATATGTAGGGCCTGCTACGCCTATAATCCGGTGTTAAAGCTACAACGTGGAGGAGCCATAACGTGCCCGGATCACTTTTACTACTTATTTTCTCCTGGAACACATGGGTAGTCAGGGGGTCTAGGTAGGTTATAGTTGTTAAGTATCCGAGCCTTGTAGCCTTATAATCACCCTTATCCCCAGTGATCATACCCCACTTGTAGAGGTCCTCGATCACCTCGAGAAGCCTATACTTCAACTGGGAAACAGTTCCGTACTGGTACCTGAATAGTGTTTTAGAGAATGTTTTCAATGCTTCATCAATGCTTCTAGCCTGCCCAGTTGCGATCAATGCTAGTAAGTGTATTCTTAAACTACGCTCGGTGCTGAGCTTGCTTTCAACGCTTTCAGGCTTCCCATGGATGTATCGCAACCCCTCGGTTAGGCTTGATGCGTCATAGATTACTGATTCACCAATAGGATCATACTGGGGCCTACCAGCCCTACCAGCCATCTGCTTATACTCGAAGATCCTTATACCCATCATCCTACGCGTTGATGGATTATATCGTTTAATCGATACTAATACCCTCCTAGCCGGGAGGTTTACGCCGGCGGCAAGGGTTGGCGTTGCGAATACTGCCCTGATAACCCCGCTACGGAATCCTTTCTCCACAGCTCTACGGGCAGCAGTGCTGAGTCCTGCGTGGTGATAGGCTACTCCGTGCTTTACTAGTTCGGATAGGTTTGTCCTCTCACTACTACTTGGAGACTCCTTTAACTCCTCGAGAACTATTCCCAGCTTATCCTTATCGATCAAATAGTTTAACAAGTTCATATGCTCGGATAATCTCCAAGCCCACTCTTCAGCCCTCCTACGATTATTAACAAATACTAATACTTGACTACCCCTAGCAACGCTTTGGAGTGCAATGCTTAAAGCCGGGTTTTCCAGTCTATGTATAATCCTCTCATACCTTTCACCATTATCCGTTACAAACACTATCCTATTCCTCCTCCGATCAAACACTCCCTCAACAAGCTTCACCGGCCTCCAATTGACGGTTACGAGTTCTGCATGGAGCCACTTGGCGAGTTCACCGGGGTTTCCGATCGTTGCTGATAAACCTATGATCTGGGTATCGGAGTCCAGTAGGCGGGCGAGGATCATTTCTAGGATGGGCCCCCTCTCATAGTCTCCAACCATGTGCAGCTCGTCGACAACTACTACACCGATCCTACTGAGCCATGCTGGGCGTAGGCGTAGCAGGCTGTCGAACCGTTCATAGGTTGCAACGATTAAATCGTATCTCCCAAGGTGTTCTCCGGGTGATTCATAGTCTCCAGTACTTATACCGATCTTTAACCCTATCCTGCTCCAAACCTGGAATTCCTCGTATTTCTCACCGGCTAGGGCTTTTAGTGGTACTAGGTATAAGCCTATGTATCCATCGAGGGCTTTCCTTACTAGAGCTAGTTCTCCTATAAGCGTTTTACCACTAGCAGTTGGAGCTACTACTACCTGGCTCCTACCATCCAGTAAACCCTTCCTAATAGCTTCTTCCTGGAGTGGGTTTAATTCTTTAAATCCTCTTTCAAGTAAGACATCGATCACTATCCTTGGTAAACCATAGTTTGATAATTCCTCAATCTTCAACTACTCTATACACCAAATCCCCAGCCTTTACCCTACCCTAATACTCTCACCTAGTTTAAAACGTGGTATTATATTCTACTTAGACCCTATATATGAGTGTATAATGTTGCTGTGCGGCGGTGTTTGTATGGAGAGGAAGGAGTTCCACGTGCTTGCAAGCATCTATGAGGTTGAAGGGATTATTTCGAAGTATATCGAGCTTAAACCACTAGGTACGGAAACGATACCTCTCAGCGAGGCTTTGGGCAGGATTGTTAGTAGGGATATATATGCGGGTATAGATCACCCCCCATTTGATAGGAGCATGGTCGACGGCTACGCCGTTAGATCGATTGATGTAGCGGGTGCAGACGATCTCCACCCCGTAAAGCTCAGTATTATCGGGAAAGTTGAACCTGGTGAAAAACCCGGTATAGAAGTTAAACCGGGAACAGCTGTAGAGATTGCTACTGGAGCAATGATTCCCCGGGGTGCTGACTCGGTTGTAATGGTTGAATATACGAAGAAGCAGGATGAAAGAGAAATCCTCGTCTATAGGGCAACAATACCAGGCGAGAACATATCCATTGCTGGAAGCGATATTTCAATGGGAGACCTAGTAATCCCCTGTGGAACAATGCTTTCCGAGAAGGAGATCGGGCTCCTAGCGGGCCTGGGATATGATAGGGTCGAGGTTTACCGCAAACCACGCATAGCAGTATTCTCTACCGGTAATGAAGTAGTAGAGCCGGGAAATGAACTTATTGAGGGAAAAGTCTATAATGTGAACGGCTACCTCGTTACAAGTATGCTTAGAAGCATAGGCGCCGATCCAGTGTATTTAGGGCTGCTAAGGGACGACTACGATGAAATATACAATAGGATCAAGGATGCACTGGAAAAATACGACATAGTAATTACAAGCGGTGGGACAAGTGCAGGTCTCGGAGACCTAGTATATAGGGTTTTCGATAACCTGGGGAAGCCGGGCGTCATTATACATGGGTTAAAGATCAAGCCAGGTAAACCAACTGTTTTCGCAGTAGTTAATGGGAAACTCCTAATCGGATTACCAGGCTTCCCATTATCCTGCTATATGGTATCAAACAACATTGTTAAACCACTAATCTCGAGGATAACCGGCTACAGACTCCCTGAAACAGGGCGTATTAAAGCAAGGATCCCATATCAGCTTAGAAAGCCTCTGGGGAAGGCATGGTTTGTACCAGTAGCCCTCGTTGAAACCGGTAAAGGATATACTGCATACCCAGTATCGATGAAGAGTGGTAGTATATCACCACTAGCTTTCGCCGATGGATACATGATCCTCCCCGAGAATAGGGATCTAGTATTCATGGATGAAGAAGTAATTGTCGAATTATTCAAAGATAAAACAAGGATACCAAAGCTAAACATTATAGGTAGTAACGACTACGCACTATACAGGATCATAGAGGCAATCGGCTTAACGAATGATGCGAGGATAATAAGCGTTGGAAGCACCGGAGGATGGAGAGCAGTAGAGAGGGGTGAAGCAGACATTGCACCAACACACCTCCTAGACCCGGAAACGGGGGAGTATAATAAGCCCTACATCGAGAAGTACGGGCTAACCGGGAAAGCAGTATTGTTTAGGGGGTATGAGAGGAGGATCGGTATAGTAGTAGCACCAGGAAACCCAAAGAACATTAGATCGATAAGAGACTTCCTAAGAAAAGACGTAGTAATCGTTAACAGGACTAGGGGTTCTGGGATAAGGGTTTACCTAGACCAGCAACTAAAAAGTATAGCATGGGAAGAAAACATGAAATTCGAAGAACTAGTAAAGAGGATCAACGGCTACTTCTACGAGGTTAAAACGCATACAGCAGTAGCAGCCGCTGTAAAGCATGGAAGAGCCGATGCTGGAGTAGCCGCCGAGATAGCTGCTAGACTCTACAATCTAGAATTCATACCGCTAACATGGGAGAAATACGACTTCCTAGTACCGAGGGATAGACTCTCCAAGAAACACGTATCATTATTCATTAAATCACTACGGGATAACGGTATCAGGAACCTAATAAACAGTATACCGGGCTATAGAGCCCTCAATGATAGTGGGCATCCTTATTGATTCAATAAACCTCCCCGACTTCTTCCTCACTCTTCAAAAGCTTTATGATCACTGGTTTAAACACTCGATTATGGAAATACCTGTGATCACTAGTATGTATATCAATTATAACCCCATACTGTAAAGCATAATAAACCAACCCAGCCGACAGCGTTAAGGTTGAAACTACTAGACTCGCTAAAGGATTAATTCTGATATCAATCTTCTCTTTAAACCCCTCTATACCCAGGGAACTAGTAATCTTCTTGTCGAGATTTTTCTCGTACTCGTAGTGTTTATTGAAGGATTCAAAGGCTTTATAGAGGTATAAACCATTGATCAGCGAGTATACTATTACTAGTAGGAGGGCTATAAAGTAATTGTACTGGAAGAGTAAGCCTAAGTAACCGGCGATTAAAACGCCCGGGTAATAGCTGATCCTAGGCCTCTTGATCAAGGTGAGGTTTTCCAAGTCTTCACCAAGGATTTTTTCGCCCTTGGCTCTTTCAAGTATATCGTCTATCTGTGAATAGTAATGAATCGAGTATTCAATGTGTTTTCCCAACCTGTAAGTTATTAGTAGTGCTGTTATGAATAGCAATGTGAAGCCTAGGAATCCTGAAACCATTACGCCGGCGTCTATGTATATGTTTGTTAGGTCTAGGATCATGATCGATATGATCCAGAATATAAGCGTTCCAGCACCGAGGCCGGGTAGCCAAGGGCCAATCTCATCTATCCCCCCAAGATCTCTAGCAATAATGTCGAGGGCTTTGATGAGGCCGGTGATCCTTGAATTATTTGTTCTCAATTTCTCGATCACCTCTGATCATCCTATCAACTTTGTATAAGTACCTGCTAGTCCGTACGGCGTCGATGGATACTTCCCGTAGTTTTCCACGATATATTACATAGTGCCTCCTATTAATCCCCTCTCTATTAATTATTTTAAATACTTCCTCAACCATCCAGTGTAGCTGTGTACAGTGTAGGCTTCCATCAACAGTTACAACAGCTACTTCCTTATAATTTCCACGAGCAAGGATCCCTGCTAGTTTAAACCCAGCCATGTTAACGTGCTCTGCTTCCAGGCAGACGCTTAGAATTCCGTATTCATTACTGGGAAACTCGTCTAGCACCCATGGATGCTCTACCTCAACACACCTACCAATAATTAATAATTTATCCTTACCTCTAAACAGCCTAGATTTAGCGTTTACATCGATAAGCCTAGGTATACGGTAAACCAATAACCGGGCCCCCTCCATGGGGATGGATAGTTATAGATACAAGTTATATAGGATCAAATAATAATATATTACTGGTGCATGATTATGCCCGAGGTTCGCACTGGGCCCGTAAGGGTTAGCGGATATGCGATCAAGCTTAGGAGAGTAGTAAACGCTGCATTAAGGGACTATTATAAGCAGAAAGTACTTAATGCTAAGGATATAAACAAGCTTATAAGCGATCTAAACGCTGCAATATACAATATCCTCGTGGAGAAATTCGAAGTACCTAAGGATGCAGTTGTAAACGTTATTCTAGACTACGATGTTGAAGATGGACAGTTTAAGATTAAGGATATTAAGATAGAAGTATTCGATCTGAACGAGATCCTAACTAGAAACACTACAATGGAGATAAAGAAAAAGCTCGGGCTGGAACAGTAACAATACACTATCTCATAACTAATTTACGTGTGGAATGATTAGGATTGGATACGATCATAGCTGGTATACTACAGGAAGAATATGGGGTCGACCCCATCGAGAACTATGAGAAGACAAGGAACATACTGCAGGATAAATATGGAGAAGCCGACATAGTATTACTACCTGAGTATAGTATGGTTAACATTCTCGGAGGCCTAAAGCCGGGGGAGGTATTTGAGAAAGCTGAGAGATTAAATGATAGCACCTACTTATCAAAACTATCCGACCTAGCCGGAAAACTCGGCACAACAATTATAGCACACTTCCTCGAGAAGACAGATAAGGGTAAACCATATAGTACTAGCGTAGTCGTTAAACCAGATGGTTCGATAGAGAAGGCTTATAGTAAGATGCACTTATTCGACGCCTACGGCTACAGGGAATCGGATTACCTAGAACCCGGCGATAAACCGTCTAGGCCTATCATTGTTGGAAGCTTCAAGTTCTACGTTGCAATCTGCTACGATATAAGATTCCCCGAGCTATTCCGGCTGTACGCGTTGAATAATGCAGACGGAGTACTAGTTCATATGGGATGGGTTAGGGGGCCATTAAAAGAAGAACTCCTCGACGGATTAGCCCGTAGCCGTAGCCATGAAAACACTATGTACCTAGTAGTAGCAAACCATACCGGTAAACAATACACTGGGCGCAGCGGCTTATTCAACCCTTACGGGTACAGGGAAATAGACATGGGTGTAAAGCCTGGTTATAGGGAGGTAGTACTTGATAAGGGAATAGTTGAATCCGCTCGCCGAGACATACCAGTCCTCGAGCATAGTAGGAGTAAGTGGAATATATCTCTTCAATAATAATTTATTCGTAACAGTATAGTTTATCCCTGAGTAGATATAATATTATTTAACAGTAACCGTATTTGGGGTGTAATGTTTTGATGCATGAATATAGTAGGGCATTAACAATACTAATTATTTCAATATTAATCCTCGGGTCAATAGTTTCCCATGGCATCACTACTAAGAACCGGTTTATCGGGTATAAACCCCCACTAAGCCAGGCTAGTATAGTACTGGACGGTAACCCGGATGACTGGCCTGTTCCGAAGCCGATGCATCCTAAGGTTAAGCTTGACGGCGATATTGAAGACTGGTACACCGAAGCCAACCCGATCCCCTGGGACCGGATTACTAGGGATAACGCTGTAACAGACCTAACGAATCCCAACCACCTATTATATGTTTGGGATTATGGAAACGGGAATAAATACACGTATTACCGCGGCGAATTCGTATGGTTTGATGCACTAGGAGATCAACGATCCGGGTATACGGATAGACTGGATGCTGATATATCGGAAATAAGAGTTACAAGCAACACTACACACCTCCTAATACTGTTTAGAGTAGTAGACCTGGGAGTCCTCGGCGGAGGCGCTGCTAGTCCATCAATAGGGATCGTCCTAGCCCTTGACACTGATATGAATTATCATAATGGAAACACTACGCTGATAGATGGGAAAACACATGTGCCTAGTTATGCGCCGTGGGATTACGAGGTATTAATAGATCTTTCGAACCCCGCAGTAGCTAATAAAAAGATCATTTATGGGGATGGAGTACCAGTAAGCAATGGAGGCTCACCACTCGATATATATAATGCAACCGGGTCTGAAGTATCAACTAGAAGCGATGCATTCGTAGCTGATTCTGCGAATGACTGTGTAGAAATAGCGCTGAGCTGGAGGGATATAGGAGTACTTAACCCATGGAATGTTAGTAATGTAAGGCTATATGCAGGGGTATTTATAAGCGATGGATATGGTAAACCACTGGTAAGCCTTAATAATAGTGATTTCATAGACGTATTATCAGCTAAGAACAGCGATGAAGAATTAAGTGACGGAGTACTAGACTCCTGGATCGATATAGGCTTTAACAGATTACCGGAACCAGTCTACTTTACACATGAAATACTAGATGATAAGGGATACATACAGTACTGGAGCGATTTAACCAATGATACTAGGACCGATTATATTCCGAACGAAGCATTCGACACAGACCTATTAACTGAGACAATATGGATAAACTCTACAAGGCTAAACATACTACTCCATATTAAGGGTAATGTACGCCCAACTGGTAACGCTACACCCTTAATAGTCCTTGTTATAGATACAACACCATTAAACGAGACAGATGGAGGAGGCCCACTGATCACAGCCCCTCCTGGAAACGGTTTTACAGACACGTATCTTGGCGGGAGGCTGGGCCGGGAGGCGAATTATACATCGCTAATTTGGATTGATCCCTTGCAGGATCAGGTAACAGTAATAGTCCCGGGTACTACGGTTAAGTACGATGTTTATACGGGTTCAAACTATATAGCATACGACTACCACTTCATCGAGGTTAGCATCCCGACAACAGATCTCGGAGAATTGAAACCACCCTTCCGCGTTGAAACAGCTGTTTATGCATTAGCTAATCCAAACTCTACACTAGTATCCTCATCTCCAAGCATACAGCCTAATCAGATAATAGATCTAACCGGTGCTAACGCATATGACACCCTATCACCCTACCCCACCTACGGTACGGGTGTTGATAATGGGTATGCTGTTAACGGGGAATTCTACGGTGATGTAGACGAATACATCGATACTTTCATACCAGTCAAGATCGCTACTAGGCTTATCAACCCAGTCATCCAGTGGGTATCCTACGATAACGACACCTATATAGAGATCGGAGAGCCAGCTAACGCCTCCGCGATCCTACAATACTGGAACGGGACCGGCTGGTCCCCGCTAAGCGGTGGAAACGTTACATTCTACCTCGTTGGAAGCCTAATATATCTTGGATGGCGTTTAACGGACAGTAATGGTACTGCATACATGGATCTCGATGATATAGCTAGGAATACGAGTATATCATCTGGAACATATAGGTTAATGGTTAGATACGATCCACCCCTCGAATACGTTAAAGGCCTTAGTGGTACGGAGTTCTTCTATTCCAGTGCGGAGAATATATCAGTTGGGAACTATACGATACTGAATAGGCCCTTCATAGAATCACTGCCCGAGCCATACATACTACCATTAACGCTATTACTAGCCGTAGCGGTCTTTACTCTTCTAAGGAGACGTTACTCCGGCAACCATGATTGATCATGCAGTCATGCAAGCTCCTGATCGCCGTGCTAGCCCGGTCCATGCTTGGATTGTTTAGGAACTCCTCGAACTTCTCAACACACTTATCGCCACAGACACTATTTATAGTATCCCTCATCGAGTCGACACGGCTCAGTAAGCTGTCAATCCTCCAGGCAACAGCGTATTCGCCTCGATGCTCGGTGAGAGTTGCAAGTATAGCTACTAGCTCAGCTGACTCCCTCAACAAACCACAATATTTCTCCTCACCCTCCAAGCCCCCACCACTCCCAGTATTCTTCTTTGGTGGTCTATGCCATACTATATAGTCTAGAAGGCTTATAAGTAGCCATAATACAGCGTATACTAGGTATTCGATCCTACCACTGTAGAAGTAGTAGCCTAAGCTTAAGAGTCCCGCTGCTAGTGTTGATATCGTTGCTGATAGTCCTAGTAGGTAGTACTGTCTACTGCTTACCAATCAGCCTACCCCTAATATAATCGATTCTTTCAGCAGCATTATCCATTATCCATTCTAAGGCTTTATCCGCGGTTTCACCTAGTTTATCCGTTTTATCGGGTGAATAAATTATCTCGTTCCTAGATAAGACGTACTCGGTGATCGGGTGATCAGAGTATACGATTGCTGGTAAAACATTAGTCTTCGTTAAAGGATTGTTTCTAATCTTATCATACTTGTAAACTACTAGGTATGCTGGATAACCTTCTTCAACAACTCCACCCTTTAAACCGAGGATCCTGTATCCATTGATAACAATTCTCGGGTAAGCCCAGTATATGCTGAGCCTAGTATCCCAGTAGTTATGCCGGTATAATAGTATTAGTTGTTTGTATTCGTCAAGCATGTTGAATCGATCACCGCTAGAACCATCAGTACCAATACTCGCAGTAATACCCCTAGAAAGCATCTCATAGACTGGTGCAAAGCCGGCTTCGGCAAGCCTCATACTAGACTGTGGGCAGAAGACTGCTTTAGCATTCTTTTCAGAAATATATTCTACTTCATGGCTCATAACCCAGTTGAGGTGGACTAGTATAGTTTTATCATCAAGCCAGTTCATCCTATACAAGTACTCTACAGGCCAGTGCCCAGTCTCCTTCCAAACCATGTATACTTCCCGCCTAGTCTCCGATACATGAATGTTTTTCAATAAGTTATTCCTGGAAGCGTATTCGAACAGTTTTTCCAGGGTTTCAGTATCGTAGAGGTATAGGCTGTGGATGTTCATTATTGGAATAGTGCTTTTGATCGCTCTTAGTTTTTCAAGTGTTTTACTTATAACTTCGAAGTCTTTCGATGTAGGGCCGTTAGCAGTTATTAATCCTAGGCTACTGCATGCCTTAGCGGTTTCAACTGGGTGGTAGTACATATCGATGAAGCCTACTACGCCATTCATAAGCATCTCGATGCATCCCAGTAGGCTTGAATAATAGACTAGTCTCGGAGTAATAGTTTCTTCCTCCAGCTTCATGATCCTATTGATCCAATCCCAGAAACCTTGATCGGGCAGGCTTCCGCGTAGATAATACATTGCTACATGTGTATGTGCATTAATCCATGCTGGCGCAACGATCCTCCTCCTACCATCAATAATGTAGGCCCCCCTAGGCTTCCTACAAGCCTCGCTCGGCCCAATGCATTTTATAATATCATCCTCTACTAGGATGGACTCATTAGTTCTCACATGCAAGCTGTAGTCTTGCCTAGTTACTAGTATATAGGATGCATTACTAATATACAGCGGCTCATCCATACCCGATCAACGCATAACCACTATTTTAATCAGAGCAATTCTATATTAATTATATTCAAGGATTTACGAGACATATAAACGGTGTCTAGTATTGGCGGCTAGGCGGGAAGTACCATCACCAACTATGAGGGAATTCGCCCTATCAATGCTTGCATTATTACCCTCGAGGAACTATGTCATACAAGTATTAAGACTACTGTATGAGACGGGAGGGATTGATATAGATACGTTTAGGCAGGCTTACCGTGGAATAGTTGATGATTACGTTGAATCCTTCCTGTACAGTATAGGCGTTGTTGTTGAGAAGAATAAGGTTAGATTGAAGTATATGAGTCCCGGATGGATGCTTGCATCAATACTAGACACGGTATTCGAGATCTTGGGAGACCCGGAGATTAGGGGGAGGATTAGTGAAGCAGCTGGTCTAGACATAATAGATCCGGTTGAAGAATGGATCTTTGTCCGCCTAGACACCGTGTTAAAAGACCCAGCTCACGGCGAGAACGCTAAGATAGTCCTGAAAAACCTAGCGTATAGGAATACGGTTACAGCACAGGAACTAGTTGATCAGGGCTTGAACATTGGAGAAGCGTACACTATAGGGGACATACTAAAATACCTCGGAATAGCCGAGCATATAGACGGGATCATTAGGCTTTCACCATTAATCATCGATAATAGGGAAAGGTTTGAAACAGTCCTTAAGAGGCTGGGGATTATTGAGTAGTGAAGCATTATTTGAAAAAGTCGAAGTTCCACTAATAGACTACACGATAAATGATCCATTCAGGATAAAGCTCGAGGAAATACTCGTAGAGCCAATAATGGATCTGAGGGTTGAAGCAACACTACCACCAATAATAATAGTTGAACCACCACTATTATCCGGGGAACTGGTAAGGTTATCAATTATTGAGGAGTTCTGGGAGAAGGGTATCAGCTTCGACGATGTATTAACAGCTGTTCCAATGATTAATGAAGAATTATTCACTGTATCGAAGAAGAAAATAGAGATCGTTGAGAGGAAGCTGAGGTATCTACGGAGAGTAATAGTAACGGAGAAACCCCGTATTTACCGCGTCGAGATAAAGCCTATACAGCGTAGAAACGTGCCGGATGATCTAAGGAATGCTTTCACTATTAAAATAAAAATAAGGAGGGAGCTAACCCCCGAGTTAAAAGAAATAATTGAGAATAGGTTAACTAAAGAGCTCCGCATTACTCGCCTCGTTAAACGCATGGAGATCGTTCGTGATTACCGGGCCTCGCTGGAGTTAGAGCTTATTATTTCTGAGATTGAGAGGCGCCTTGGTCTCCGAAGATTAGGCGGAAGACTTCCTCGGAGGGCGCGTTAATCACTATAGAGTCTTCTGATACTCTAACTACTAGTCCTTCCAGCGGGTTTTTCGGCGGATCAGGTAGCTCCGGGTCCGGCTTAGACTTACCCATATAGATCCATTTTATACGGGAGCCCTTACCCTTCTTGTACTCGATCTTGTACCAGTAGCGGCCGTAGTAGTAGTACTTTATCTTCTGGTCGCCCTTCTTCTTAACCACTATGTGTACTGGCTTCAAGTAGTATCCTTTCTGCTTCGCAATATTGTTGTAGTCGTATATCTGTACTAGGTAGTCTGATAGTACTAGGTTTATCCTCTTGAAGAGGTCTCCTGTGTTTTCATATATTCTTTTTAGGGACTGTTTTGGGGTATTCATTTCTGGTCAGCCCATGGGAGTTATATCACTTATTCAAATACATGTGTTTATATCATCATCCGTCTCTTATATTTTTAAGCCATAAAAAATATATATGCT
>WAON01000261.1 GCA_015521265.1 Desulfurococcales archaeon | reverse complement strand
AGCCTAACCGATTAGTAGAGGATTGTAGTGGGGGTGTTAAACAGCTTGCCGGCTAGGTATAGGGTCATTATTGATAGAGATGCATGTATAGGCTGCGAAGTCGCGGAAAACCACTGCCCTGAAATATTCATGCTAAGCGATGGAGATGGAAAGTGCAGGGTTAAGCCTAGATATGAAGCGAGAACAAATGATGCGGTATCAATCGGTATTATACCGGAGAGCCTGCTTAGATGTGCTGAGGAAGCAGTTGAAGCCTGCCCAGTATCAGCTATAGTGATCGAGCCTTCCTAGAATATGGATATTTTTCATCCTCCTACTCTCTTCTTACTGGGAATAATTAATTATCTCCGAGACTGTATTGATTCTACCTGGTGTATCGTGTTGGGTAGTGATGAGTTAAAGGAGTCAGTGTATAATACCCTTAAAGTATTAGCCGAAACACCTTCTCCAAGCGGGCATGAGGATAGGATTCGGAGAATAATATATGATATGGTTAAGGATTATGCTGATAAAGTCATGGTTGACTCGATGGGAAACCTGATCGCTGTCCGGAAGGGGGCTGGTGAAGGAAAAGTAATGATTGCCGCCCACATGGATGAGATAGCGTTGATGGTTAAACATATTGATAAGAAAGGATTCCTGAGGATCACCCCGATAGGTGGTTGGAGCGATATAATACTACCCGGGCAGAGGGTTCAAGTGTTGACGGTTGATGGTGGAATAGTTAAGGGTGTTATAGGGTCTAAACCACCCCACATTATGAAGCCTGAGGAGCAGAAGCAGGTTATACCGATCAAGAATCTCTTCGTAGATATAGGCGTTAAGAGCCGGGAGGAAGCCGAGAAGCTGGGGGTAAGGGTTGGATCAGTAATCGTAATGGATCGAGACGTCTCGAGGCTGGGAAGTGGTGATAGGGTTACTGGTAGAGCATTCGATAACAAGGTTGGTGTAACTGTTATGGTTGAAGCATTGAAAAACCTAGGCGAAACACGTCTAGACGTATACGCTGTTGCAACCGTGCAGGAGGAAGTAGGGCTTAAGGGGGCCCGTACATCTGCCTATGCTATCGGGCCTGATCTAGGAATAGCCCTCGACACAACTATTGCAAGCGACATACCCGGCGTAGGGGAGGACAGCTGGATCACCCAGCTGGGTAAGGGGCCTGCTATAAAGGTTATGGACGGTAGATCAGGCTCCGGCATAATAGTTGATCCAAGGATTAGGTCTAAGCTAGCTGAGATAGCCGATAAACATGGAATACCGTATCAATACGAGGTATTAACCGGTGGTACTACTGATGCAGCAATAATACAGTTGACCAAGGCAGGAGTGCCTACGGGTGCATTAAGCATACCTACAAGATACATACACAGCCCGATCGAGCTGTTAGACTTAAACGATGTAGTTAACGCTGTAAAACTCCTAGACAGGTTCCTAGAGGAGATAGATCCTGGATGGGTTAAGTCTCTGAAGGGAGGAGTCCTTAAGGGGTAAGATTTAGGGGTTAATTATTTTTCTAAGCTCCCCTACTATGAGGGGCTTAATAATCTCCATTGCATAACGGCTAATAATCCTCCTTAGCAGGAAGCCTTCAGTAATCATTAGCTCAGCCCTCATCTTATCAATACCCCTTGTCTCTAGGTAGAATACTTGCTCGGGCAGTATATGCGTGTTGTGAGCAGCGTGCTTAGCTATTCTTACGTTTCCAGTATCTATTTCGAGGCGGGGCTGCCCAATGAATAACGCGTTTGGTGACTGTATTAGTCCTTCACTATAATACTCTACGCCGGCATTAACTGCTGACACGGTTATTTTCCCGGTACCACGCTGTGCTATAATCGATGATTCCCTCAATAGTGCTGTAAATAAGTGATGTGAATACGTATCCGCACCCCGGTTGATGAGGTCTACGATGTTGTCTAGCCTCTCATTATTCCTTGAAACTGCTATTCCCCGAGTATATGCTTCAGCCCCCCTCCCGTCTAGGAGGTTTTTGATTTCTAATCGTGTCATGGGGCCGGGCCTTGTATAATATGTTGTCTTGATCGTTGAGTAGTCTTCACCCCTAACACCTACAACGATATAGCTTGGAGCATACTTTGTATCCCGATTGATTATTACTAGGTCTAGCAGGCTGTTCTTTTCAACGTTTACTTCTACTACTAGGCTTCTAAGACTCCTAGAGAATCCCCCGATTACGTCGAGGAGAATACTTGTCTTGCCGGATGCATTAATTACTAGGTGTTGGGGGGTAAATGATTTTTGATCTGGGATTGTGGATGCAATCCTAATATTAGTGTTTGATAGGTTTAACCGGTAAGCTTTTCCTAGTAGGTGGTAGTGTATCTGTAAGGGTTTGCTTGCTCCTGGATTAATTATTCCCAATGGCCTTGTCCTGGAAGCGTTGATCTTGTCTGATACAAACCGTGTCCCAGCTATTACTACATCATAACCATCCGGTACCGGCGAATCCCCGCCAACACCTATTCCGCCCCTAGCTAGTTCCCTATAGTATTCATCATATAGGCTCCACAGGGTGTAGGATTTAATCGTTGGAGAGTCTCCATAGGGCTGGTATGGTTTCTCGAGTATTTCCCTAGGGATCAACTAGCCTACACCTCCAATCCTCTCGAATTCCAACTGTATAACCCTGCTGAGCATTGCAACGTACTCTAGTGGTAGGCCGCGTAGGATATCCCTTATATAGCCTAGGACGATTAGGCTCTTAGCCTGGTCTTCGCTTAGCCCCCTCGTTTGCAGATAGTATAGTTGTTCTGGGTTTATTCTCCCAGTAGTTGCCTCGTGTCCTACATCAGCCGTGTTATCCATTACGTGTATGATCGGGTATGTGTAGGCTTTACTCTTCTCATCAAGTATTAAGCTATCGCATTGTACATGGCTACGGCTATACTTTGCCCCACGGTTTACCTGCACCATTCCACGGTAAATGTTTACTCCACCCCTACTACTGATGCTCTTCGATATGATCCTGCTCCTAGTGTTCGGTGCTGCGTGTATTACTTTTGAACCGGTATCCTTGATGTAGGGGCCGTTCGCTATTCCTACTACTATGCTCGATGTACCCGATCCTTCTCCTCGGAGTATTGTTGATGGATATGTTACCGTGTACTTGCTACCAATACTCCCCTCCAACCATTCAATGTAGGCGTTCTCCTCCGTTATTCCACGCTTATTATTGAAGTTTACAATGTTCCTGCTCCAATTCTGCACGGTTATGAAGCTTATCCTGGAGTTCTTGTGAGCGTATAGTTCAACCATTCCATCGTGGAAACTGTACTTCTTGAATCGCGGAGCACTGCAGCCCTCGATAAATGTCAGCTCCGATCCCTCATCCGCTACTATGAGGGTGTGCTCGAACTGTCCTTCAAGCTCCGATCCAACGTAGAAGAATGCTTCTATCGGGTATGGTACTTTTACATTCTTGGGAACGTATACGAATACTCCCCCACTCCATAATGCGTAGTGTAGGGCTGAGAACTTATGCTCCATTAATGGGTAGATTCTTGAGAAATACTTCTTAACTAGGTCGGGGTATTTCTTAACAGCTTCCTCCATTGGTATCATTATTACTCCAAGCTTCTCCAATACCTTCTTCATCGATGAGTAAACGGTTTCGCTATCAAGAACTGTGGATAAGCCTGCAAGGTATTTAGCGTAGAACTCGGGCAGGCCTAGCTTCTCGTAAATGCTCCTAATCTCGCTTGGAAGCTTATCCCAGTCTTCAACGGGTTTCTCAACTGGTTTAACATAATACGTTGTTATCTCTTCTAGATCGATAGACTCTATACCATAGATCCATTTAGGGGTTGGAAGCTTCTCGAAGGCTTCCAGCGCCCTTAAGCGGAGCCTAAGCATCCATTCAGGCTCTTTCTTAGCCCTACTAATCTCCTCGACTATGCTCCTAGATAATCTCCCACGGATCTCTATTTCCCGCTTATAAGGTATGGGCTCCATGTATTCGGGGTGCTCGAGTATCTCGGATAATTCAACCGCTCCCGCCATTCTCGACTTCACCCAGCCATTTATAGCCTTCCATGTTTATCTTATCGACGAGCTCCCTACCACCAGTTGCTACGATCCTGCCCTTATGGATTACTACGACCCTGCTGGGCTCAACGTATTCCAGAACCCTTGGATAATGGGTGATTAATACTACTGCGTTCCCGGTACTGATCAGCTCCCTAATAATATCTGCAACCATCCTAACACCATCAACATCCAGCCCGCTATCCGGTTCATCCATGATAACGTATCGGGGCCTAAGGATCTTTGCCTGTAGTAGCTCGCTACGCTTCTTCTCACCACCGCTGAACCCGACGTTAATATCCCTCTCCAAGTGCTCCTCGCTAAGTCCAAGCATTTTAGCTTCGGCAACTAGTTTCTCCTCTAATCCAGGTACGGGTTCTGTTAGATCAGTCTTACCCATCCTCTTATTCAGCGCGGCCCTTAAGAGGGATTTAAGGTTAACACCAGGGATCTCGACGGGGTTCTGGAATAGTAGGAATAATCCTTTGAGAGCCCGGTAGTCCGGTGATTTATCCGTTATGTCTTCACCGTCAATAATGATCCTTCCTTTTAAAACCCTATAGGATGGATGTCCCATAATTGTTAATGCTAGGCTGGTCTTACCGCTACCGTTAGGACCCATAATTACGAGTAGTTCTCCATGATCAACTCTGAGATCGATATTCTCGAGTATCTTCTTAGAATCAACAGCTACGGATAAATCCTCAACTATTAGCGGCAACAATCAATCACCACAACTAATCCTTTCCCGGAATACTTATGCTATGTGAAGCTAATAAACTTGTGGGAACATGGATAATTTCATTAAAGGATTAAAATAAACCAGTCCCACTCTATCCCCTGTATAAAATCCAGTCACTCTATGTTAAGCTACAAATAATATATCAGCCTCGCCTAATAGAATTTATAACATGTAGAATCTTATGCGGCGTATCGTTCATAATGTCACCGGTGGTGTTTAATGCCTAAACTACTAGGATCATTGACGAGCATACCTGAAGCTGTTGAAAAGGCTTCTAAGATGATCAGTATTAGTCTTGGTGTTCGTAGGGTTGAAATCGTTGATGCTCAGGACTTGATCCTTGCTAGGGATTTCCACGCTGTCATTGATCAGCCTCGTTTTGATAGGTCTAGTGTTGATGGGTACGCTGTTCGAAGCATTGATCTCGTTGGTGCATCGATTAATAATCCAGTAGTTCTCCGTGTTAAGGGGTTGATCAAGCCTGGTGATGATCCCTCCAAGTACGTCGTGGGGCCCGGCGAGGCAGTCGAGATACATACCGGCGCCCCCCTCCCACCGGGTAGTGATGCCGTGGTAATGTATGAAGATACTCGTAGGATTAACGATGAGGTTGAAGTTTACCGCCCGGTTCCAAGGTATGGTAATGTGTCTCGTAGAGCTGAGGATTTCCATCGTGGAGAGTTATTGTTGAAGGCTCCAAGAATACTTAAACCCTGGGATATTGGGATCATTGCCGCTAATGGTGTTGGAGAGGTAGAAGTCTATGAGCCCCTGAGGATCGGTTTAATCATTACAGGCTCCGAAGTCTATGAGCCCGGGCACCCTCTAAGGGGGAGCGGCCTCTACAATTCCACTGGCTACCTAGTATGGAAGACACTGGAATCAATGGGTTTCACCAGGGTGCATTATTATGGAGTATTCCACGATGATACCGACTTGTTAAAGGAGGCTTTAACCAGGGCCCTACAGGATAACCATGTAGTCGTTACTACTGGGGGTACTAGTGTTAGTGATGGAGACCTAGTCCGGGATATCGTTGAGGATCTCGGCGAGTGGATTGTTAGGGGGGTCGCGATGAGGCCTGGCAGGCCTACTAGTATAGGCTTGATCAATGGTAAGCCGGTCTTCCTATTATCCGGGTACCCCGTAGCTGCATGGACTGGTCTTGAAGCACTTGTTAAACCAGCAATATATCGTGTCCTAGGCTTAGAGGAGCCGGCTAAGCCGATGGTTAAAGCTGTGTTGAAGGTTAAACTGCCTAATGTAGTGGGTTATCGTAGCTATATACGTGTTAGGGTTTGGGAGGAGGATGGTAAACTGGTTGCTGAGCCCTATATGTTGAAGGGTAGCGGTATACTTTCAAGCCTCGTAAAATCCAACGGCTATATTGTTATACCCGAGAATACTGAGGGTTTTATGGAGGGTGAACTAGTAGATGTTTACCTCTTATGAATTATTCGTGGGCGTGTAGTATTGGATACGTCTAGGCCGGATAAAGAAGTAATTGATAGGTTGATCGGGGAAGCTGTCAGGGTGTTGAAGAACAGCTATGCACCCTACAGCGGGGTACACGTAGCCTCCGCAGTCCTGGGGAGCAATGGGAGGATTTATCGTGGAGTAAACGTTGAGAACAGTAGCTACGGCTTAACGATCTGCGCTGAGAGATCAGCTATATCAGCAATGATCACCGATGGTGAAAGGAAGCCCCTAATAGTAGCAGTCGTAACTGATTTAGAAAAGCCTATCCCCCCATGTGGAGCCTGTAGACAAGTGATCGCGGAGTTTAACCCGGAGGCATGGATCGTAATGTATAGTGTTAAGAGTGGTGAGAGAATAATTGTTAATTTGAAGGATTTGTTCCCAACACCCTTCAAGCTATCGGAGAAACAAGATGGGTGATGGATTTTGATCGTGGGGATCAAGGAGTGCTTGATCAATGCATTAACCGATTCACTAAGCAGAGCAGTAGGGATGAGTAGGCATGAGATAAGCGAGCTGTTCAAAGAGTTAAAGCTAAAACTAGCCCCAACACCAAGCCCGGAGCTAGGAGATTACGGCGTTGCACTACACTACATACTACACCGGGAGAAGATTCCAAGGGAGGAGTGGGGTGTTTTCGGTGAAAACATTACGAGGGAATTAATGAGCTCCAGCTACAGGGATAAATGCTATATTGTTAAGGCGGAATTTACGAATGGATACCTGAATATCTGGATAGATTATCCGAGGATACTTAGGGATTATGCAGTATATGTATTAACCGGGAGAATATTTGATGAATTGAAGAGTAGGGGGCGGGGTAGGAGGGTTATCGTTGAGCATACTAGTGCAAACCCAATACACCCATTACACGTTGGAAGCGGCAGGAACACGGTTATAGGTAGCACGTTTGCAAACCTGCTGAGGAAGCTCGGCTATGATGTTAGGGAGCACTTCTACGTGGATGATATGGGTAGGCAGGTAGCCGTACTAGTCTACGGGGTATCACTACTTTCTAAGAGGGGTGTTGAACCGGGCCCGGATAGGAAAATCGACCACTGGTACGGGATAGTCTATGCTTTAACTAATATATTGATCGAGAAGGCTAAGCTGGAGAAGAAGCTCGTAGAAGAAGCAGCTAGGATCCATGACGTTATAAGTGAGGCAGCCGAGAAACTATTGGGACTCTACAGGGTTACGGGGCTAGCACCGATCTACGAGCTACACGTATCCTTTAAAAACGCTTCATGGAAAAAGAGATACATCCACAACCTCTACCAGATAATCCGTAGACTCGACAAACTACTCGAGAAAACCATGAAGAGGCTGGGTAATGAGGAATCTAAGGGTTTAAGCAAGATCGTAGACTGGTTCCGTCGGGAAACAAGTGGTTTCCTAGAAGACTACAGGGAGTATATGGAGTATGTTGAAGCAGAAAATAGGCTTGGAATACTCGAGCCAAGTGTCCACGATGTACTCGAGGAAGAAATAACTGATCCATTAATAGCTGAGGAAGCTATTAGCGAGTTAATGAGGAAGTATGAGGATGAGGATCCGATTGTATCAGACATGTTCCGTAAAACCGCCGGCGACGTATTGGAAGGGTTCCGGGAGACGCTTGGAAGGATCGGCGTCGTATTCGACGAGTATGACTGGGAGAGTAGTAGGGAGATCCGTGGCTTGACGAGGCTCGTTGTCGAGAAAGCGTTGAGCACGCCCTATGTAGTATTGGAGGATAACGCTGTGATCCTTGACTTGGGTAAAGCCGCTAGAGAAGACGATTATGTTAGGGAACTGTTCGGCGGAGAGGAGCCGGGTAGGTTCGTGTTGAGGCGTAGTGATGGTACAACCCTCTATGGTACTAGGGATGTAGCCTACAGCATCTACAAGTTCGGGAAGCTGGGGGCTGAGAAAGTATACAATGTTATCGCCCACGAACAGGCTAGGGAGCAGAAACAGGTTAAAGCAGCACTACACCTCCTAGGCTATCATGATTATGCTGAGAAACTAGTACACCTAGACTATGAAATGGTTAATCTTAAAGGATTCTCGATGAGCAGTAGGAGAGGCAGGATCTACACGTTGGATGAGTTAATCGATGACTATGTAGAGATAGTTGTACGCGACTACTTGGAGAATAAGATCCGTGGAGTAGGAGGTTTAAAATACCGTATCGAGAACCTAGAGGAATTCCAGTCTACGGCTGAGAAACTAGCGGTAGCAAACACTAGAGCTCTACTATTAAGCATTGATCCAAGGAAGACACTGGCCTTCGACCCCTCAAAGCTCCAGGAACACCTAGAGGGTTCATGGATACTATACACTTATGTAAGGCTTCAAAGCATACTCCGGAAACACTACGGCTATGAACCACTCGAACACCTGGAAGAGATTGGGAGGGATTTGATCGATAAGCTGGACTCTATAAAGGAGATATTCTTGGAGAGGAGCGAGAAGGAGCTGCTCGAATCACTACTGGGATACCCTGAAACACTATTAACCGTTGAGGAATCATTGGAGACTAATAAGTTGTTGGAGAAAGCCATGGATATCTGTATGAAGGCTAACAAGTTCTACGAGGAACTACCAGTATTATCTGAGAAGGACAGGGGCAAAAAGTATACCAGGCTAATACTTGTAGCACTAACAATGATCATACTGAAAGAGCTGCTCGAAATAATGAAGCTCCCAAAGCTTAAAGTAGTCTAATTAGGAAAAGCCTATTACCAATGAAACTTTATTATCCGGGCAACTATTCCAGTATTGTTAGGTTTTCCTAAAACCATCCTTAATATGGAATATAATGCATAGTTTAAAATCGAATGAATGACTGAGGGTACCCGCGGCTTGGTCGATAATGCTTTGACAACCATGCAGAGACAAGTTTTGGATAGAATTGGTGGTGAAGCTGTATTCATAGTCTTTGCTAGTAATGGAGCGGCTAGTGATGCTTATTTCGTATCGAAGGCTCCGGTTAGGGGTTTCGAGAAACTAGTCCGTGGAAAGAATCCTGTCTTCGTAGTTAATGCTGTTATGAGGATTTGCGGTATATGTCACGCCGCACACGGTATTGCTTCTACTGAGGCTTTTGAGGACGCTATGGGTGTATCCCCTCCCCGTAATGGTAGGCTACTAAGGGAAGCAATTGGTTTAATTAATAGGATTCAAAGCCACCTATTACACCTAACCCTCCTCCTACCCGATATTTACCCTAGAGATGAACTCCTAGGCTTCACGGTTAAAACGATTAAGCTTTATAACAAGGCTACGGAACTGCTCGGAATACTCGGAGGTGCACCAACTCATCCACCCTACCTTGTAATAGGCGGTGTAGCGAAGACACCTAGCGATAAAGTAATCGTGAAGATAATGGATGAGCTGGAGAAGTTTAATGAAGAATTCGTAGCGTTGAGAGAAGACGTTGAGAGAAAAGCACTCGAGTCTCCCCGAATTAAGCCGTTACTTGAAAAGGAGTATTATCCGGAAATGCTGGCTACCCATCTATTCTATGGTGATCGATTTAACATTAATCCTTCAAAGATAAGGGTCGTCAGGTACGAGGAGTATAGGGGCGGCAATGTACCGAAGGAGGCGGAGGAAAATACTAGTATGATAGCTCTATACGAGGACAGGATCGTTGAGGTCGGTCCTCGAGCCAGGCTCAGCATATACAAGGGTTTCGATGGAAAAACACTCTGGGATCTACAGCTAGCAAGATTCATGGAAGTAGAAATAGACGTACTCCAAATAAATAGGCTACTCGAAAGAATCGATCCGCATGATGAGTCTTCCACGAAACTCTTAACTTATAGGCCTGGTAAGGGACTAGGTGTATACGAGGCCCCCCGTGGAGTGTTAATACATAGAGTTGAACTAGACGATAACGGCAGGGTAAGCGACTACAAGATCATTGTACCTACGATGTTCAATATACCCCACATGGAGATAGGCGTTAAAGGGCTTCCCTCAAGTATTGCCGACCTAGTCCCGAGAATATATGATCCATGCATACCCTGTGCAACACACGTAGTAGAGGTTGATAGAAATGAGTAAGCCCGCGATACTAATATACGATCTAGGAGGCTGCGAAGGCTGCCCACTAAGCATTATGAGAGTATACCCCCAGCTAATTAATATCGCCAACGTCTATACGAAGTGTCTAGGCAAGGTCGACCTAGACAGGGAGTACGATTACGCAGTAGTAACCGGGCCAATCTGTATTAACAGCCCTGAACACGTAGAAGAATTAAAGAAAATAAGGAAAAATAGCAGGGTATTAATAGCGTATGGATCATGTGCAAGCGTTGGAGGAATAATCCTTTACGCGAGAGGCGGGCAGGAGCCTAGGCCCGAACACAGGGTTTATGCACCTATTTCCCGGGTAGTCAGGGTAGACTATGCAATACCGGGTTGTCCCCCCGCACCCCAAATGCTTATATCACTACTAAACTGTATACGCCGGGGGAAGGGGTATTTCCTAGACTTGTTCCGGGCCGTAGCCCTGAATCCTAAGCTGAGTGGATTCGATTTAATGGATGAAGTTGTTCTAAACGGTCTATGCGTAGGCTGCGGAGCCTGCGTCCTCTCCTGTCCGACTAATGCGCTTCAAATGATCGATAACCGCCCCGATCTTATCCCCGAGAAATGCATACGATGCGGAACATGTACCGTCAGGTGCCCAAGATTCTCCCAAATCCTTATCCAGAGGTCTCGTTTACTCCAGAAAGCCTCTTCTTTATCCAGGATCAGCGGGGTGTAGGACCCTATGGCTTATCAACCCGTAGTAATTGATCCGGAGAACCCGCTTGGATACTATACGGGGATCTACCTAGCCCAGACAGCGGATGAACGCGTAAAGAGGAAGCTTGGCCCAGACTATAAGGGTGGTGGAGCAGTAACATCGATCCTACTATACCTTGTCGAGCACGGAGTAGTCGACGCCGTAGTAGTTGCTAGGAGGAAGAAGGGCTTATACGGTGAAACAATAATTGCTAAAACACCCGAGGAAATACTGGAAGCAACAGGTCCGAAGTGGAGCATCGTTCCTTATACGCTGGGTCTCCGCGAAAAACTAACCAGTATGGATGTTGGAAGAGTTGCCTTCGTAGGACTTCCATGTCAAGCCCAGTTCCTTAGGCAAGTTAAAATGTTTCCATTAATGGAGAGCGATTTCAGCAAGAAAATATATTTAATCATTAGTCTTTTCTGCATGGGAACATTCGCTGTTGAAAGCTTCCTCAACTATATTAAGAAGAGCTACCATGTATCCCCGGATGAAATAGAGAATATATCAATTAATGGGGATGAACTAGTAGTTAAACATGTCAGGGGCGAGATACGTATACCTATCAGAGATGCATTATTCCATTTACAGCATGGATGCCTAACATGTCCGGACTATACGGGGCTTTTCGCAGACTTATCGGCTGGTAAAGCACTAAAACCAGGATTTACACTACTAATAACTAGGACGAAGCTAGCCGATAAGATCGTTAGAGAGGCTTCCAATACTGGTTACCTAAAACTATCGGAACCGGACGAAGAATCACTAAGAATAGTAATAGAGAAAGCACGCGAAAAAATCATGCGCTCCTACAAGTATTTATCCACCGTCCTCTAACACTATAAAATATTATTTTTAAACGAAACAACAGATCATATTTTTGACTGAAACTAGCAGAGCAATTTAGGGATGGTGATTGATGCATTGACGGTTTCGTTTTCGATCATTGTTGTAAGTGATTCGGTTTATAGTGGTTCGAAGGAGGATGTTAGTGGTGAGAAAGCCCGGCTAATCCTAGGTGGTAGGGGGTATAAGGTTATCGGGAAAATTATTGTTCCAAATGATCCTAAGCTTATCCTTAAAGCTCTGAGGGAAGCCGCCGGTATTGCCGACGCGGTATTATTGATCGGTGGTACTGGACCTAGCCCGAGGGATATTACTATTGATGTCGTGGAGAACGTTGCTTGGAGGAAACTCCCCGGTTTCGGCGAAATATTCCGCTATGAATCATATAAATCAATAGGCTACCGAGCAATAACCAGCCGGGCTGGACTATACATCCTATACGATGGGGTACCGGTAGCAGTACTACCCGGATCACCGGACGCTGTTGAGACCGGGCTGAAGATACTCCTAGAAATAATTGATCATCTGGTAGAGGAGACTAGGAGGTATGAGGGGCCGCATAGACACCACTAAGATAATATTCTCCTGGCTAACTATTAGACCCGACGCTTCCTCCTTCCCTACTCGTTGTGAAAGCTATTAGAGATACTTGTATCAATACTAAACCTATTATTAACAATATTATCGATTCAACGAGGTACCCGGGATGGAAAATACTTGTCGTTATAGTTGAATAT
>WAON01000260.1 GCA_015521265.1 Desulfurococcales archaeon | reverse complement strand
GCATACAACTCTTACTTATTTTTCTAATAGTTCGGGTTTATTCTCTATTATATGCTTCAATATAATGTGCGGAGTTACTACGCCGGCTAATCTTCCTACTTCATCTACTACTACTGCACCCCTACTATTCTTCTTATATATTTCTACGACTGCTTTAGAAACTGTATCCATTATCCTTAAGCGCGGCGGCCTGAAACGCATTATGTCTTCTACTATGAGGTGCATTATTCTCTCCTTACGATATTTTGCCGGGACTATGTCTTCAAACCTTACTAGGGAGAAGGCTATTTCGTAAATAGTTACGTATCCGACTAGTTCATCTCTTTCATCGAGTACGGGTATAAAGCTTATATCGTTGCCCAGCATGTCTTGTCTAACTTTTAATACCCTATCAATAGTCCTTGCAGTTACCGGGTTTGTATCCATTATATGCCTAACTTCTGTATCGTCCTCAGAGGCAAGCCTCACTAGCTGATCCCTCAGGATTCCCCCGAGAACATGGTTGTCTTCAACTACTGGTAGGATCCCTATTCTTTTATCAGCCATTATCTTGGCTGCTTCAAGTATGCTCGTATCCGGTGAAATATAGATTGGTGGTATGTTCATAAAGCTTGAAACATGTAGTTTGCTCGCTGTAGTAAGCCTTACTCTCTGAGTACCCAGTTTTAACACTATATCTCTACTAGTAAGTATACCAGCTAACGTCTTAACTTCCCTTCCCGGCTCAACTACTCTATTCTCTAAGACTATTACCTTATCAATACCGGTTTTCTCCATTATCTTGAACGCATGATATAATGAATCGTTTTTATCGACAATCGGTATATCGGGATTAACAATTTCCTTAACAATAACCATTAATCCCACCCACTATGACTAATTCAATCCTTTAAACGCGTTATTTTCTCCTAGCGGCTAATGCGTATAATACGTCTCTCTCTGTAACTATCCCAAGTAACTCCATTTTATCGTTAACTACTAGTGCTGAACCAACGTTTTTATCAAACATCTTCCTTACTAGCTCTGATAAATCCGTTTCAGGTTTTACAGCTACTAATTCTCTCCGCATGAGGTCGTCTACTGGTAGTTTTAGGATCTCCCTTATGTCTCCCGTTACTGTGTGTTTGAAGGCTTCATGTGTTCCAAAGTATTGTATAATATCTTTAGCAGTTAGTATGCCGAGAACAATATTGTCTCCAACAACAGGTATCCTCCTAAAACCATACTTTACCATTGTCTCCATTGCTTTCTTAAGAGTTGAGCCTGTTTCAACGCTTATAACCGGTGTTGTCATTATTTCTTCGACTTTTATACCAGTACTAGCTTTACCATATAGGTATTTCACTATGTCATGCTCGGTTATTACTCCATAAACTGTTCCATCCCTGAGAATTACTGGTATTATACCTATGCCGTGCATAACCATTTTTTCCAACACGTTAACTAGTTTTTCATCAATATAAGCTACGATCGGGTTTCTCTCCATTAATGTTTCAACGGGCTCCTTCTCAAGAGCTGAATAGATATTGTATCTATGCCTCTCAGCGATTATCTTATAGTACTCTCCCCCTCCAAGATAGTTTACTAGATGCATTGAAACCAGTAGTCCAACTATTTTATCGCTACGCGTAATTATGAGGCTTCTATACCCCTTAGCCATTTCCTCGATAGCTTCTAGTAGTGGGGTTGCTGGGGAAGCTTTTGCAACGGGCTTCTTAGCCAGTATTTCCAACTCCTCGGTCGACTTATATATCCTGTCTTCAAAGTTTGGGGTCCCATCGCTCCTAAGCCATCTATGCTTTTCCACTCTACGGGGTGCACCAATGCTTGGTTTTACAGGTGATCTCCTGCTCATAATGTTCCCTCCACGATATATTTTGTAAGGAGATAATTATAAACATAGAATTAGGCGAGAGTAGGGTTAATTGGTTATATTCAATTATTCCTCCTTAAATTTTCTTGACTCATATTAGACTCGTCTACTCTTCTCTAACCTTTGTCTCCAAGTATTCTATTAAGTCTGCAAGTGTTTCTATGAGGTCGTAGTCTGAGATCATGCCGATTATCCTGTCACCCTCCCTTACCGGTAGATGCGAGATATTGTTCCTACGCATAACTTCTATTACTTCCCTCAATGACGCATCTGCGCTAATCGTTATTATTGGCGAGGTCATTATTTTCTCAACAGTATCCTTCTCGGGATCCCTTTTCTCAAACATTACAGCCCATATAATATCGCGTTTAGTAATAATACCTATAGGGCTATTCTGCTCAGTAACTAGTAGGGCTCCAATACCCTCATTAATCATCCTCAACGCTGCATCCTTAATACTAGACGTCTTATCCACGTATCGTAGTTCGGGAGTCATTATATCCGATGCTCTAAGTATATCACTCATAATACGGGCACCGCTAACCGACTGCTAATTGTGGAGCTACCTGTCCATAATTGATACTTATGTATAGGATCTGGCTACCACGGATAAGTACACGTCCGTATCTAGCTACCGGCTTCCCATTATCATCATATTCTTCGCAATCGCTTAATACGACGTTCATGGTGTGATCAACCAGCTCGAGAACGCCAATGTATTCATGTCCATCCTTTAACTTTACTAGGACAGTCTGGTTTACAGCACTTTTCAAATATTTTAGCGGTGTAGCGACGCGCGGCGGTTTTATAGTCATAGCCTCTATTCCTCCGATCATAATAGTTTTTCTCCTAGTGATTAGGAATAACATTGCCTCTTATTTAAGTATTTTATCCCCGGGATTTCTCATAGACATGTATTTCATCGATCATCCTACTCTTAACCAATAATTTGAAACCATATCCACTCAGTAAGGTTTCGGGGTTTGGAGCGCTTTTAGACTTCGTAATTATTGTTAGTACCAGTACACCATGAATATCTAATGCATGCGATAGTTTCCTAATACACACTGCATGATTTGTAAGGTTATCCCATACAGTGAATAAAACGATGTGATCAAAATAGCGTGGGCGGAGGACTAGTTCCTCACATGAAGATCTAATGAATAATACTCTAGGATCACCTATCCTATTCCTAACCCTCTCGATCATTCCCTGACTAGGCTCAACACATACATATACCTCGTAATCATCAAGCCCCTGCTCCCTGAGAAAACCTAGTAGGAGCCCAGTACCACAACCAACGTCTAGGATCCTCTTTCCCGGTTTAATGCCTAACTCGTAGTATACATGCCTATACTTATACTCTTGTTCCTCCCCGTATAATTCATCGTAACCACTAGCTATTACATCATAATAATCTTTCAACTCTTCGACACGCATTTACCCCTCCCTACCCTTCCCCAAATAATCCATGAGAGACTGCATCCTGCTAATTGTTTGAGATGGTTTAAGGTATTCCCTCCACAGTTTCTGAAGGCTTATCTCTCTTCTTTCAAGCCCTAATTTGTTGAGTGATTCAACTGCTTTAGTGGAAAAGGATGGAGCGACTAGTATACCCCTAGGTTTTATACCGGTAGTCTTCTCGTACTCTATAACATAATTGTATAGTTGGAGGACTGCTTCTCTAGTAGCTGTAATCCTCTTTAACTCGATTATAACTGGCCGGCCCCTGTTATCAACCCCGAATAAGTCTATGTACCCATTCCTTAACGGCTTCTCTTTCTCGATTATCCTTAAACCCTCCTCGATGATCTCAGGGTGTTTATATAATAAGTCTCTAATCTCGTGTTCATCAATATACATTGCAAACTCTCCGCGATCAACTAGTTTATCCGTATAAATCAGCTTAACACTGCTAAAATACATTGTTAGAACTTCCCTAGGCTTCCCCCTAATAGATCTAATGACTAATACCTCACTATCATGCGTGAAAACATCGATAATCTTTGAATCAGGCTGCCAGTTTACTGGTTTATAACCGGTTGGTCTATGAACTAGTATTGAACCATCCGGTTTTATTATTACGATCCTCTCACCGGGTGTTAGACGGGAACGGCTTCTACCCACATAGTCTATGCTTAAACTACCAACTATAACGATAACCTCTTTTAGGGCAAGGGCTTTTCTAAGGATTTCCTCTGCTTCTCTTATCTCCGGATTAACATGTATTCCCGGCATACCTATTTCATTCCCCGTTAGAGTGATTAATGCTTTAGCAAAGATATACTTGGCGGCTGGAAATGGCTAAGCCCCGGATACGTCTTATTGGTTTTGATAGTATGGGTTCTCGGGGTATGGCTACGGTAGTGGATACTGGTAGTTGTAAAGTCTTTATTGATCCCGGTGTTAGCATTGCTCCTAGAAGGTATGGGTTACCGCCTCACCCCATTGAGCTTGAAGTATTGGAGAAGAATCTTGAAATGATTCATGATGAGGTTTTGGATAGTGATGTATTGGTTATTAGTCATTATCATAGGGATCACTACCTTTACCGTCCCGGTGAGGAAGTGTATTATAGGGGTAAACTATTGTTTGTAAAGGATCCTGGGAAGATGATTAATAGGAGCCAGGCGTTCAGGTCTTATATTTTGCTTAAGAAGATGAATGTCGAAGCATTGGCTAGGGAGGTTAGGATTGCTGATAACATGGAGTACTTTATCGATAAAGGCGTTAGGATTGTTTTCAGCCCTCCATTCCCACACGGCCCCGAGGGTACGAGGCTTGGATATGTTGTTATTACAATGATTGAAGTTGATGGTTACCGTTTAATGCATGCTAGCGATGTTCAAGGCCCTATTAGTAGCCGGGTTAGGGATTATATTATTGGTTTGAAGCCTGATCTGTTGATTATTAGTGGTCCTCCAACATATTTTGAGGGGTTTAAGATGGATTCTGGCTCCATAAGGGCTGGTTTGAATAATTTGAAGATGATCGTTGAATCCCTTGATAGGGGGTCAACTATAATCATTGATCACCATTTATTAAGGGATTTGAATTATAGGAATAGAATAAGTGATGCACTATCCACAGCTGAGAAGAGGAATATCAACATGTTAACAGCCGCAGAATATATGGGGTATAAGCCTAACCAGCTAGAAGCACTACGGAGAAAGCTTTGGGGTAGGGAGCAATGAGGAAGATTATTATTGAACATTTAGAGGAAGAATTTGCCCCCTGGATACTTCTTGAATATAGGCATTGTTCCCTGATTGCAGGTAAAGACATGGTATTATTCACAAATGTGCCTAAGAGGTATCATAGGGTTTTGGAGAGGTATGGAAGAGTTAAGTCTGAGAGTATAATCGACTTAGTATCCTCTGGGATTATTAAGGGCAGGGATCTCATAGTCCTCGATCCAAAGGCTTCGAGAAGATTGGAGCGTAGAGATCTCCTTGGTAGATACGTTGTTATAGGGGGGATACTTGGCGATCACCCTCCTAGGGGTAGGACTTGGAGACTGCTTACTAGAAAACTACTAGACTATGGTGTTATTACTAAGAATATCGGTGATGGCCAATATAGTATTGATGGAGCCGTTTACTATGTTGTAGAGTTGTGGAAGAATAATCTAGAAGGCTATAAGTTTATCGATGGAGTAGACATAGAGACTCCAAACGGCATTATACATTTACCATTCCGATACCCAGTTGTTGATAATAAGCCTCTACTAGCACCAGGCCTTATAGAATACCTTGTACATGGACGTCTTCCACGCGAGGTTCTCGAGGAGATCGGGTTATCCTAAGAGATCGTAGAGTGCTAGGAATATTATTATCCATATAGCATAATACGTAACGATCCCTCTAATGAATACTTGGAATATACCTGATGCAGCGTATTTTGCTTGAACGTAGAAAGCTGATGCAATATATATTATTCCAGCGAATAACCATATAGTCCCCGATACGTCGAATAACATTACTATGTTTAGCCTATAGATTAAATACGCGATAAACCCGTAAACCAGGCCCAGGATTGCTCGGTGTTTAACTATTTTATCATCTATATTTGTTATAGTAAACAATACAATAACCCCCTTTGAACTCTAATAATCACTGTATCAGCTGATATTAGTTTTTCGCAGGATGTGATAGGGTATGCTGAAGAAGTCGATGGATGTTATTGATGTTTATACGTGGGTGAACAGATATGGTGGTAAAACTAGTGGTTGTAGACTGAACAACATATACCATGCGTTAAGCTACTGGTATTTTAAACTGCGATGCACGGGTATGGGTAAGGTATTATTAAAACTGGAACCGTCGACAAGGATTCATTTCTCTGTTTTCGAACCGGTTAATAAAGATATAGATAGACTAACGGCTTATATGAGGAAGCATTTAAGGAATGGTATAATTGATAGCTTGGATATGCTGGGTTGGGAGAGGATCGTTAGGCTAACTATAGTGAAGGGGAGGAAGTATCATGTTTATCTGGAGATTATACCTCGAGGCTTCTTAGTAGTAGCTAGTGACGAAGACAAGATCTTGTATGCTGATAGGTTTACATCAATGAAGGATCGAAGCATAAAGCCGGGCAAGAAGTATACTCCCCCTCCGGGCAGATTCGATCTATTAAATATGACTGAGGAAGAACTCATTAAAGCATTACAGAAAGGTAGGGATCTAGTTAGGGGAGTTGTTAAAGGATGGGGGCTACCCGGATATCTTGCAGAAGAAATACTTCATAGGGCGGGATTATATCACTTGAAAAATACCGATATCAACGAGGTTAATCGTGGTGATCTAGTTAATATCATTGAATCATTATATGAATTGATAAATGAATCACTAACTGGTACCGGATACTTAGTTATAGCTGATAAACAACCGATACTTGTATCACCCTATAAGCCAAGCCTACTCATAGAGCAAGACGAAAACTATGAGCTGAAAACCTTTGAAGAATTCAATGAAGCTCTAGACTATTACTTCGG
>WAON01000259.1 GCA_015521265.1 Desulfurococcales archaeon | reverse complement strand
CTTATACTCTTCTTAATAATTATAATCTTTATTCTTGTTATACCACTATTGTATGTAGATAATTTACAACAATATATAGCAATAGTTTCAATAACTCTTTTCTTTGCATCAATAGGTGCATATCTATCGGGCATGGATAGTGGTGGAGAGGATGATTTCGTAGCATACGGATTTTTTGCGTCATTAATTGTAATAATTTACTTTGCCTCCAAGCTACATTTGAACATAAAATATACCGTAGCATATTACGTGTTATCATTCCTATTAATCATAATGTATCTAATACTTAGACAAAAAACCGAAAACTAATGATTCCTGTAACCACACAGCTTCTCAAATATCGAGTCTTCCGGAGAAGTCATAGCCTCGTAGAATAACTAGCGCTTCAAGAATCCTACCTCTAAAAGGCTCATCGAGATCACTGAGTTGTTTTAAAGCCTTTTTAGTAAGACTAATGCTATACCTTGTCAATTTAGCCTCCTAAGGACGTCCTCTAAATCAACAAGCTCCACTTTTCCTTTCACTTTCTCATACTCATATTCTCTTATAGCTTCAGCCTCGTCTTGTAAGGGTTCTTCAATGCCAATCAGTAGCTCCTCTAATAAGGCCTCGGTACGCTCTAGTATACTCTTTACTCGCGTAACTCTCTATATAATAAATCCTCTTTATCTACAGCAGTGACAATCTCCCTCCTCATAAGGTTTAAACGGTGGCTGAGGCTCTTAACCATTTATCGTCTTTAGAAGAATATAGTATAACCAATGGTTCATATCAGCGATATGCATGAGTTCCTTAAAGAATAACAGCAGTGATATCAAATTCGATATCAATTGTCATTAGATATGCATGAGCATTTTTACTTGTATGCACTTTCTCTAGGGCCTATGTAATGCACTATAATATTTCTGGAATTCCAATCTATGGTATAAATGATGCGTATGTCTCCTATGCGAATCCTAAAGGTATCCTCGTATCCCTTGAGCTTCTTTAAATCATATTTCTTGAATGGAATAGGATTAGTCGATAATTCATCAAGCGCTTCTAATACTCTAAGCCTATAATCTCTAGGGAGCTGCTCTAAAGCTTTGAAAGCACGGCGTTTTACCTTTACATTAAAAACATCATTGTTCAAAGTTGTTCTCCCGTCAGGATTTTTTTATTAGTTTTCTTTTAATTTCATTAATATCTACTAATTCGTCTTTTGATTCTATAGCTTGAACCTCGTCCGGTAGAGGTTCATCCTCTTCTATGTTTCTCTCTATAATAAAACGTAGCATTGACTCCAGTCTAGCAAGTCTCTCCTTTATCTCTTTAATTTCGGATAGAAGCTCCGGACTGGACAATCTTTATCCCCACGATGTTGATTAGAGGGTTTCACACCCTAAAATTATATCGCTAACTACTATGGATTGGGAAGCTAATGTTACCGATTAGGTGGTGGGCCCGCGGGGATTTGAACCCCGGACCTCCGCCGTGTGAGGGCGGCGTCCTGACCAGGCTAGACGACGGGCCCCTGGATTTAGAGTTATGTTATCCCCGTTTTTGATGTGGTATTGTTCATAGAGGTATTTTTCCTTTAGTGTGTCTCGTAGGGTTTATGTATGGTGTTAGCTTATTGTACTTTGATGCGATTGTGTTGACTTGATATTTCTCTAAGTGTAAACCACTTGTTGATGGTTTAGCAGTGAAGCATTTGAGGATGCTGTGGGATAGCTTTAGAAAATACCGGGTGCCGAAAACTCTCATCTATGTTTGTCCCTAGTACTCCCTCCTCTAGCAGCTATATCCCTATACGTACATGAGCAAAGTATATTCGCAGTACTCCTACCAGCTTCAACACTCATAGCACTATATGCCGTTAGACTTTATAAGAAGCCTAGACCGGCTAACCCTCCTAAGGGATGGGATGTATGGCATATGGTATGCCGCTGTAGGATAAATGATAATGGATAGTCTTGGCAGAACAATCGTCGCTTCCCTACTCGCATACAGACTCGCTATCCACGGTTATACTGTTCTATCATGGATGGTTTTTGTTTCGGGATTATTATTCGAGTTATTGATAGGATGGAGGCTCAACACGAGAAATGTTAATGGAAAAGAATAGTCAATACTTTCATGAACAGTATAGAGT
>WAON01000258.1 GCA_015521265.1 Desulfurococcales archaeon | reverse complement strand
GTGTATGGAAAGCCCGTGACCCGGGTTCAAATCCCGGCCCGGGCGCTACCTTTTTAACATTTAATCCCGCAATACATTGATTCTATACAATAAGCGTCTGTGTGGTGTATAGGGTTTCTACATAGGAGATTTCTACAACATATGGGTAGGAAAGCGGGAATACTCCTCGCAAACTCGATCAAGGATTTTACAAGACTTGATGAATGGTTTATAGAGAAAGGTAAGATCCATTTACCACTTACACTTGGCGGTGGGAATCGTAATAATGATAAAGTCATTGTTTTGGAAAGGAGCTTAGAGCTAAATAGACATACAAAGTACCGCCAATTCCTATTCACGCATGGAAATATTAACGCGCTAATCCTAATCGATAACAAACCCTACTATGCTATCGATGAATATACACATCTAACGCCTCTTGATAGTGTTAGAGAAGGCTTACACGCAATAAAAATAATTATATACCCACAAGGGATCGTTGGTGAGAGATATAATCCCGCAATCCTTGAATCAGTTTACATAGTCAGTATAGATTCCATCCTCTATAGAGCCTCGTTAATAATAAATATACTGACCCAATTCTACAAATTAAGCAACATCAATGATAAAGCATGGATCGAGGAACTACTTAAACATATAGACCGGTCAATAAAGGTTTCACCTCCAAGACCCGGCGTAATAGAACTAAGCGTCAAAATGTTTGGAGGCAATATTTATTCAAAATATACAATGCTGATCGACGAATTATTGAGAATGAGTAAAGAGAAGAGAGAGCTTCTAAAAGGTAATGGGTATACCTCGACAGTACACCCAGAAGATCTCGAGTTATTAATCGACTATATAAATAACAAACTGGGTGAGAAAGTAAAACTTCAAGGTAAAAGAGGAGTATTCTATTCAGTAATGCACTCCCACATAGATGCTGCATGGTTATGGAGGATTGAAGATACAGCTTGGAAACTAGCCAAGACGCTAGCTAAAACGATCACATTACAGAAAATTTATCCGGAAACAGTTAGCGTGTTATCAACAACATACTTCTTCGAACTCCTAGAGAAAAATTATCCTTTACTCTACAATGAAGTAATAGACTTAGTCAAGACCGGTAAATTAATACCAGTCGCGGGAATGTGGGTTGAAAGCGACGTATACATTATACCGCAGGAAAGCCTCATTAGGCAATTCCTCTACGGACAACGAATACTAAGGGAAAAAACAGGTAAGTATGCATGGATAGGCTGGCTACCCGATAGCTTCGGCTTCTCCGGAAACCTCCCACAAATAATGCTTAATGCAGGCATAAAGCTCTTCATAACGCATAAACCCATCTGGAACGATACAAATAAGTTTCCATACGACACCTTCTACTGGAAGGGGATTAATGGAGAAGAAATACCAACCCATATAATTACAGGAGAACTAGCAAAAACAGGAACAATCAAATCAATACTCGACTACTGGAACGAGTATAGGGAGAAAGAAATAGTACCCAGCAGGGTCTACACGTATGGACACTGTAATGGCGGAAGCGGTCCAACACATGATATGGTTGAAAGACTCAGGATAAACAATAAATTACCAAACACCCCGCGAATAATTCATGGTAGACTAGAAGATTTCTATAAAGAAATAACCCAGCATAAAAACGAACTCCCCAAATATGAAGGAGAGATCTATGTCGAGTATCATCGGGGTGCATACACAACTAATCACTGTATAAAACATCGTGTATGGATGCTCGATTACCTTTTAAAAGTAGCTGAGCAAGTCTATACATGGCTACATATTGAAAACAAGTCTAAATATCCGGAGGAAACCCTTGACAAGCTATGGAAGCGACTCTTACTAGCCGAATTCCATGATATTTTATCTGGTACTATAACTAATGAATTAAGCAACCAGATATGTAGCATTCTTGAAGAAACAATTAATGAGGCAAGAAAAATTATACATAAAGCCTTAAGGAAACTAGTACATTCAATAGGAAACGGTATTGTAATATATAATCCTACACCCTACACGAGAAAAGAAATAATATACTTACAAGACGATGAAGATACTAAATCTATTATAGTGGAAGCACCACCATTAGGG
>WAON01000257.1 GCA_015521265.1 Desulfurococcales archaeon | reverse complement strand
TCTCTCCAGTGTTCCACCCATTCTCTCTACTATTTCATCAACCACCCTTCCCGTATCAATGCTTACTATTACGTGTCCCTTCTTCTCCCTTAGCAGTAGGTACGCGTATAGTGCTATGATCCTGTCCTGCCTTATAAACCCCTTATGCGGGTCGAGTACTGCTAGCCTATCGGCATCTCCATCATGAGCTAGGATCATTGCCGGGTTTACCGAAGAGTAGAGTTCTAGGTATTTTTCCAGTGCATCTTTTCTCGGCTCCGGCGGTCTTATCGGGAAGTGCCCGTCTGGGTTTGCATTTATAGTTAAGGGTTTACCGCCAAGACTCCTAATCACTCTAGGAGTTATATCGTAGGCTGCTCCATTAGCTAGGTCTACGACGATGTAGGGATTCCAGTGGGGCTCGGCTTCACCGATCATTTCTAGGAGGGCTTCAGTATACTCATCAATTATCTCCGATGCATTATATTCTCTGCCCACTCTATCCCATGGCTGAGGCTCTAATTCTTCATCAACTAGTTTCTCGATCAGCTTCTCCTTATCCCTTGTATACTCGTAGCCTTCTTCATCATATAGTTTAAACCCATTGTATTCTGGGGGGTTATGGCTTGCAGTAATAGATACTCCTAGTTTTCCATGGTGTAATGTAGCGTATCCAGCTACTGGTGTCGGGGCTAGACCGATAATATAGGTGTTTAGCCCACCAGCTAATAGTCCTGCTGTGAAAGCATTTGTGAATAAGTGGTTTGTTGTCCGGGTATCGTAGACTATATAGGCTCTCCCACTATTCCCATTAACGTTTGCTGTCGCTAGGGCTATCTTGTATGCAAGTATTGGGTCTAGGGGTTCCGGGTATTTCTTCCTAATACCGGCTGTTCCAAATAACTTCAAGGCTTAGACCTGCCCCATACAATAATTGATATTCATAGATTATATAACGTGTACAGCGATATTATTATGTGTATTAGTACTGGCTGGTGGGTTTATGGATTTACCAGAGTATTATCTCCCCCCGGTTATTGAGAAGAATGCTAGGAAAGGCTATAAGCCCCCTAGCAGGGGAGAGCAGATCGCATCTATTATCTTATACCTCGACGGGTTTATCCGTAGGAAGGGCTTCTTTAAGCGTAGGAGGGTTGAGGAGATTACAAGGATCCTGATCCTCCACTACCCAATAGACCTACTCTGCAGAGGGGATGAATGCGTAATCGTCGACCCCGTTACTGGCGAGGTTATCAGGGATATCGGCTTTATAGCACAAGTAGTCTTCCTCCTCCAACACCCCTCTAAAATACCATACCTTGAACCAGAGATCGAGCTTGAAGCCCTGAACCCTGTTGAGCCTAGTGATGAGTTATTTAGTGATGAATCAGTATTAATCCCCCGCCCCAAGACTGGCGAGGCCCGCTACTATGTCCCATTGATAATTGCCCGATACCGCGGCGAGGAGGGGGATAGGATCATTATTGTACCACCCCTCTACTACTTAACCGGGTTTAAGAAGAATTACCTCGGCATTAAGTCTTTCAATAATATCGTATACCTGGTGAAACGCATTCCTCTCGATGAGTCTAGTATTAGTGATCAAATGGATTCCTTTGAATGGCTTCTGGATAGGGGTGATCTCCGGAAAAGCCTCGAGCAGGGGCTTCAGAAACTGCGGGGTAAGGGTATTGTTAAGAAGAAGACCGTGGACGAGATCATTGAAAATTATATTCGGAGCGGTTAATCCTTCTCCTTTTCCTCTATAGGCTTAATTCTAACTAGTAGTGTATCCTTGTTAACAGCTTTCCCCGGTTCAACGAGTACTTCTTCAACGATGCCTTCAACATCGCTTTTAACCTCGGTGATCATCTTCATCGACTCCATTAACACTACTACATCTCCAACCCTGACATGATCGCCGGGTTTAACCTTAACCTCATTAATCTTACCGGAAAGTGGTGCTCTAATCTCCCCTTTCCTATATGTAACCTTTCCAGGCCCACTACTGCTAATCTTACCGGTAACACCTATTGGGAGTATTTCAACAATCCTATTAACTAGGCTGTTCTCGCCATTGACAAGTATGCCTTCACTTGTTAAGTGAACCTTGAAAATATCGCCGCCAACCTCGACAAAGACGGCATCATCAGTGATCTCCTTAATCCTAACCTTAATCTCGGCATCACTACCCTCTAACCTAACAATTACATGATCCTTGTCAGCGTCTTCAGTCTCGATAACCAATGTATTACCGCTAAAAGCCTCAACTCTAAACTTCCTCTTCATACAGATCACTCATAAATTTGAATGAAAAACAAGCTAGTACCCTTAAATTCGTAACCAATAAAACTACAATAATAAACACTAATATAAACATAAAGAAACTCATAAACTAGCTGTGTATACTTCCCCATAAACCTTTAAAGGGGAAGGAAATAATTGAAAAAGACAGTAGAACAAAGGCATAGAAGTCTGGGCCCGTAGCTCAGCCTGGTGGAGCGCCCGGCTGATAACCCGCTAACAATGGGGGAGAAACCGGGAGGTCGGGGGTTCGAATCCCCCCGGGCCCATTCTCTCTTCTCCGTTACCTATTCAATTTATGGATAGGATATACTGTTTAATGTAGTTCTTCTATATTGCTTGTTGACTTAAGCTTGTAGCTACTCGTATAGTTTGTAGTAGGTATGCTTATGTTAGTCTAATTGTTTTATTCGATTATTACTTCGATGTATTTTGCTGATATGTCTTCAATTGTTGCTCCAAATCCCCCTATTGATAGTCTTTTCCCATCGAGTGTTGTGCCGATGATTGTTCTACGGTAGTCGTCGAGGCCTCTGTAGACGGATTCTGCTTTAACAGTTACTTTTGCTGGTTTGCCTGTTCTAACCCATGTACCGGTGATATTTAGTAGTGGTTTATACCCTTGTCTAAGCGCATCGTTTATTAATGGTAGTACCATCCATTGGTGACTAGTCTTATACCGTCCGCCTTTCCTCACTGTAAAACGTTTAATTATTCCAGCATTCCTCCAGTATCCGTAGAAGTAAGCGTTGTCGAATATCAGCATTAATTCTTCCTCGCTGGTGAACAATGAGTAGTTTTTAGCGAATAATACCCCGCGTTTATGATCGGTGTCTATAAGGCTTATTAGGCTAATCGGTTGTTTCAGTATCATAATATTATCTAGCCTGATCAAATTCCTTAGGAGATCTGGGTCGGTGTCCGTATCGACTGTTAAGCTGAATAGTGTTTCCGGGCTATTTTCCAGTTTTTTGTATAGGTACCTCCTAAGTTCTTTAAATAATTCATGCCTAAGCAAACCGTATCCGTCGATACTCATAGAATTTATGAGCCCTTTCGCTTTTTCAACACTAGCTTCGAAACTATACGTTAACCATATACTTGGCTCCTCAAGCTCAGTTGATCGATAGTGTTTTTCAAGTATTCCAGCTACTTTCTCGCCTAGCATACTGATCTCTTTAATATATGACTGTAAATACTCCCTAAGAGCAATACGGGGCGGTAGAGCCCTATAGAGTCTAGGCCGGCCAGCTTTAACTTCTACAAGGCCCTTCCTCACAAGGTTCTTTAAAACATCATACACTCTAGGGAGTGGTATACCAGCACTAGCTGCAAGCTTTGGAGCTGTCTCTGCTCCTAGCTTTAAAAGTGTTAGGTAAGCCCTTGCTTCGTAACCCTTAATACCAATAAACTCTAGAAAACTGTAAACTTCTTCTCCAAACTCTTCATTCCTGCTCAACTAATCAGCACCCACTAGTTTTTAGAGTGTAATATCGATTATTAAGCTTCCAATTAGTTATGCATTGTGATAGTTTGGAAAAAATTTATCATTTATAAGTGATAATTTATATGTGAGCGTATAAATCGATAACGTTAACTAGTGACCTATGGAGTTGGTAATTATTTGAAGGTTGAACGGCTTCCATCTAAGAATATCCTCGACTATTCAGCATATTACAAAGTTGGATTTCTCGAGGAAATTATTTCTAAAGCCGAAAAACTACGAAGCTATACATACACACATGTTAACTCGACAAGCCTAGGCGGTGGAGTTGCAGAAATCCTTTACAGCCTAGTACCATTAATGAACAGTGTTGGTCTGAAAACTATATGGGAAGTCATTAGGGGGAGTAATGAATTCTTTAGGGTTACAAAGAAGATTCATAATGCACTGCAGGGTGCAGAGATCGATTTGACAAGTGATGATAAAAAACTATACCTAGAAACAAATGAGCGTAATGCTAGGGAGGAATTGGAACTGGGGTCAGATAACATTATTATACACGATCCCCAGCCTCTTCCGTTAAGGATGTTTAAGGACAATAGTCGGAGATGGGTTTGGAGGTGTCATATAGATTTAAGCAGTCCCTACAAGCCTGTATGGGAGTTTATAGCTTCGTTACTACGGGGATATGATGCTTCAATATTCCACCTTAAAGAATACATTCATCCCGAAACACCAACTCCGATAAGATACGTTATGCCCCCCTCCATCGACCCATTAAGCCCTAAGAACATCGAGCTTCCACGGGAAAGGGTGATTAGGATCCTTGAAAGGTATAATATCGATCCCGAACGCCCGATCCTCCTTCAAGTAGCGAGGTTCGATCCATGGAAGGATCCCTTCGCCGCGATCGACACGTATAGACTCGTAAAAAAGAAGATACCTGGAACACAGCTACTCCTAGTAACAGCGATGGCTACCGATGACCCCGAAGGCTGGGAGTATTACGAGAAAACAGCCCGGTATGCCGGCTTGGATGAAAACATCCACCTTCTAACTAATTTGAAGGGGGTTGGGCATATAGAAGTTAATGCTTTTCAGAGGGCTTCAACAGTTGTATTACAGCTGTCTCGGAGGGAAGGGTTTGGCTTAGCAGTTACGGAGGCTTTATGGAAGATGAAGCCGGTAATAGTAAGGCCTAGAGGCGGCCTTAAGCTTCAAGTCGTCGATGGCGTAAATGGTTTCTATGCCGAAACACCGATGGAAGCAGCTGAGAAAACAATATACTTGATAAAACATCCAGAGATTAGAGAGAAAATGGGCGCGGCTGGCAGAAGGATAGTGCTTGAAAACTTTACAATAATAAAACACTTAGAAAGATACATCGAGTTATTCGATAAACTACATAGAGGAAGTTATTAGATAATCAACCCATCTTTAAAACCCTTATTTATCGTGGAAGCATAATAATGAGCAGAATAGAAGTATTCGGCGGCGACATTCCTTAGAGAACGTAAAGGATATAGTTAAGAAGGCTTCCGAAATCGAGTCAAGAGCAGCTTATGACTATTTCTTCGGCTTATCAAGGATCGCTTCTTACGGTTTATCTGTTAGGGAGCTTCGGGATATCATAAATAAAGTTGTAGTGGAGACTATTATACATAAGCACCTAATGCGCGGACTACTAGAAACTATAGAAGGACTAGACAAAATGAACCAGAGTATATCAGATATCTAAGAGAGAAAAGTAGAGATGGGAGAGATTCCTGAGGAGTACAAAACGTTGTTTAAGAGATTCATCGAGAGACACTTAGAGATCGAGAAAGAATTGGTTACGACATGTAGAGCATCGGCCGAGAAAGCCGACCACCAATTGATCAAAGCATTAGCTGAGAAACTATCTGAAAATGAAAAAGAACACCATAGATACTTTACAGAGCTGATCGAGAGGCTTTAAGGATTCACCCAAACACAGATCTTTTCCCTACTATAAAGCATAAATGCCCCTCATATAAAGCAAGAGTCGTACTCCAAACATAGTATCTCGGAAATAAATAGCTAGACTTACGCG